>CAKSUE010000158.1 GCA_934501135.1 uncultured Eubacteriales bacterium
GAGTATAATTCTTAAAAAATCTCAATATTATTATTGTTCTGTCCTTTGGTTCCAATTCACCTATAATCTGTTTCAATGCTAGTAATTCTGAAACTTTTTCATCTGGAGATTCAACAGCTATATCAATCTGACTGCCTGAATCATCATCGCTTACTGTTAGAGACAGAGGAACCATTCCTGCACTAACAGCTTCTGCTGCCTTTGCGGTTTCTACTCCTAATACTTCAGCAAGCTCACTAATAGTTGGTTCTCTTGCATTTTCCACTCTGAATTTATCACATGCCTTGGTTGCTTTTAGAGATAATTCTTTCAAACTTCTACCAACTTTTATGGTACCGCCATCTCTAAATAATCTTTTCATCTCACCTAAAATTACTGGAACAGCATATGTAGAAAATTTAAATCCTTTACTTTCATCAAATCCATCTATAGCTTTTATAAGAGCAAGACAACCAGACTGATACAAATCATCATATTCTATTCCTCTACCTTTAAACCTTTTAGCGCATGCATGAACCAGGCCCAAATTTTCACTTACAAGTTTTTCTTTAGTATCCATTTAAGCATTTCTCTCTACATGTGTACCAATTCTTCTAATAATACTTTTTTCCATTGTAACGGTTGTCCCTTTTCCGAGCTTAGAACTAACTTTTACTTTATCCATAAAGCTTTGCATAACAGCAAACCCCAGGCCTGCCCTTTCTTCACCAGCTGTTGTATACATAGGTTCCATAGATTTTTCAATATCCTCTATACCGCAACCTTTGTCTCTAATTTTTATAACTACTTTACCATTCTCAAATATTTTTGCATTTATGTAAACAGTTGAAATACAGTCTTTGTAGCCGTGTACAATACAGTTCGTTACAGCCTCTGAAACAGCTGTTTTTATGTCTGCTAGCTCATCTATTGTGGGGTCTAACTGTGAAACAAATGCTGATATCGTTATTCTTGCAAAACTCTCATTTGAAGATTTACTAAGAAAATTAAGATTCATTTCATTAATTGGTTTCATTTTTATCTGTCCTTTCTTTAATCATCCTGCTGTTACTAAATAACGCCTAAAGCCCCTAGACCTGATAACTTCATAATTCTAGATATATTATCAGGTACGTTTGTAACCTTTAAAGTTCCACCTCTTAAACTTATCATCTTATATCTTCCCATAACAAGGCCTATACCTGAACTATCCATAAATTTTACACCGCTAAAATCTATCTCTAGAACCGACGGATTAACTTTACTTGCCTGTAAATCAATTTTTTCCCTCATATCTTTCGCCGTATGGTGGTCTATTTCACCGTCTAGAAGTGCAACCATCATTCTACCTTTCGACTTAAATTGTACACCCATATTTTTTTCCTCCTGCCTTTTTATATTATTATCGACAAAATTACCCAAAAATATACAAGACCAAGGAGTTGCTCCTCAGTCTTGTGAGTTTAGCCGAAAAACAACTTATAAATATATCTATTTATAAATTATATCGGACTTGTTATGCTTAATTGATAGAATTTTGTGAGTAGTTTTTAACCCTTTACTGAATCTTTTTAAGAGACTTAATCAAAATAGGTCGAAGCTCCGACGCTAAATATAGAGATCCGCATATAAGTAAACCCGAACTATTATAACTTCTTCTAAGAGCATAATTAACCGCTTCTTGTTTATTTTCTATTGCACTAACATTACTACAAAACTTTTGGGCAATCTTACATAAATCATAAGATGATAGCGCCCGCGAATTAGAAGGAGTTACTGCTATAATCTCTGAAACTAAAGGCGATAAAGTTTTCAAGCATGGCTCAATATCCTTATCTTTAAGCATCCCAATTATTGCTATGAGCCTTCTACCTTTAATATTTTGTCTTAGCGTTGATGCTAACGATTTTACACCATCTGGGTTATGACTTCCATCAAGTACTACCATAGGATCAGAAGATAGAACCTCGAACCTTGCAGGATTCATTACATTTTTTAGACCCAGAATTACATCATTATTTTCTATCTTCATTCCATTTTCTCTTAATACTTTTATAATTTCTAAAACTACAGATACATTTTTAATTTGGTAATCGCCAACTAAAGGTAACTCTATGGTCATACCATCATACAAAAATTTTGTACCGAAGATACCAGAACTTATAATACTTATTGATGATAATTTAGGAATAATAATTCTATTACTTTGCTCTCTCGCTACCTTCAAAATCACCTTTAAGGCAGCTTCTTTTTGGTCGGGGTAGATTATAGTTTTTGAACATGGTTTTATTATTCCACATTTCTCAAAGGCAATTTGTTCAAGCTTATCGCCTAAAACGGAAGTATGGTCAAATGAAATTGACATTATAACCGAAACAATTGGATTCTCAATAACATTAGTAGAATCGAACCTTCCTCCTAATCCAACCTCTAAAACAACTATATCACAATTATTATTGGAAAACCATTTTAAAGCTATTGCTGTTATTAATTCAAATTCAGTTACAAATTCCTGTTCTTCAGCCATTTTGTCTACCACAGGCATTATTTCATTTAGAAGATTATTAAGTTCTTCTTCACTTATCATTTTGCCAGATATCTGCATTCTTTCTCTAAAACAAGTTATATAAGGAGATATAAATAAACCAGTCTTATAGCCTGCCTGAGTCAAAATAGAAGACGTCATTGCACATGTGGACCCTTTGCCGTTTGTCCCTGCTACATGAACAAATTTTAGGTTGTTTTGTGGGCTCCCAATTAAGCTTAATAATTTTTTTATTCTATCAAGCCCTAACTGCATACCAAACTTCATAAGCGAATTTATTTTACTTTCCGACTCTGTTACCATCAAACCCACACCCCTTTATTTATTAAATTAGCAACTAAGGTTAAAATATCCTTAGCTGCTGTGGTTCTTCTGTTATTTTAAAGATTCAATTGTAGTATTTATAACTTCTATTTTCTCTTTCATTTTTTGCGCTGTATTTTTCACACTTTCAACTACCTTCTGAGGTGCTTTGCCTGTAAAACCAGGGTTATTA
>CAKSUE010000159.1 GCA_934501135.1 uncultured Eubacteriales bacterium
TCATCATCTGTTATAGCATTCTTAAATATATGCTTAGACATTCTATTGGCGCAAGTTGTATAAAAATTATTATTCATAAAAAACTCTCGGGGATTAGCCTCTACAACTACTGTACCATCAAAAAATAGTGCACACATATCAGCATACTTAGCACAAAATTCAATATCATGTGAGACCATTAAAATTGTACTATCACTTTGTGTTTTATTTCTCATAATTTTAATAAAACTAAGTTTAAAATCGTTATCCATACCTTTAGTAGGCTCATCTAAAATAATAATTTTAGTGTCTAATATAAACACTTTTGCCAAAGCTAACCTTTGTTGCTCTCCTGCACTTAGATCATATGGATGACGTGTTCTTAATTCGTCTAACTTAAAGTCAGAAATAATATGTTCAACCATATCTCTTTTTTCTTTGCCTAATATATTAGTAGAACTTAAAGATTCGTAGATCTCTTGCTCTACTGTTTCCTTTGAAAACATAGTTTGAATATTCTGAGGCAAAACTGCAATACTTTTTTCCGGACTTTTAAAATATTTTTTTAAAGTTTTGGATAACAGTTTAACTTTTCCTCTATATGGTTTATTTATATGACTAATTATATCTATTGTAGTTGTTTTACCGGTACCATTTCCGCCTAAAATACAATAAATTTCGCCTAGTTTAACATTAAAAGTCAAATCTTTTATTATATCATTACCTTTATTATCATATTTAAAATAAACATGGCTAAATTCTATTGCATTTGGCAATTCTCTTCGATTTATACTACAAATAGTATAATCATCTTCTATTCCGTCGTGTATTATCTTTTTATTTTTAAACAACTTGTTAAGCCAATCTATACCTTCATTAATAGTTAACGGCATCTCTAATTCATTATTTACTTCTGAATATACTTTAACTACTGTTGGCATATTTAAAATTATACTATTTTTTATCTTATTTAAGTTTCTTCCTATCTCTCTAGGGCTATCTTGAAACAAAACTTCTCCCTCTTCTAAAATAATAATTTTATCTGACAATGGAAGTAATTCATTTAATTTATGCTCACTTATTATTATTGTAGTCCCAAATTCATTGTTAATTCTCTTTAAAATATCTAAAAAGTTTACGGATATTACCGGATCAAGTTGCGATGTTGGTTCATCAAGAATAAGAACAGATGGGTTCATAGCCATAATAGCAGCTAAATTAAGAATTTGTTTTTGCCCCCCTGATAATGTGGTTACACTTTTATTCGCCCAGTCTTGTATACCAAAAAAGGTTACCATTTCTGCTATTTTAATTCTAATTTTTTCACTTTCAACTCCCATATTTTCTAAGCCAAACGCCATTTCATGTAAAACATTATCCGATACTATTTGATTTTCTGGATTCTGAAAAACATAACCTATCTCTGATATCTGAGTTCTATAATCTATTTCCTCAATTGGAGTTCCTCTGAAATATATTTTTCCTTCTCTTTTTCCTTTGGGCGAAAGTACTGTTTTCAACTGTCTTAAAAGCGTAGTTTTTCCACATCCAGACTTACCACATAAGACGACGAATTCTCCTCTATTTATTTCAATATTTATATTCTTTAATATCTTTAATTCACTGTTAGGATATGAAAAACTTAAGTTTTCAATCTTAAAATCAACCATTTTACATCCTCCAAAATATTAAATATCACAGGAAATAAGCATAATAGTAAATAAGATATGTATATCAGCACAGAAAAATTTGTTACATCTCTTACAACTATTACTGGATAAAACGTTATAATATTCTCTTTAAAAACACATCCAACGAAAACTAAAATATCAAGAGAAACAATAATTAATATTGCAAATAAATCATGGCCATTAAACTTATATTTACGAAATGTTGTCCTCTCGGGTAGTCCATAACCCCTCGACTTCATAGAATTAAGCATGTCCAATGAACCTTCAAGAGCCCACATAACCAATATTATAATAATTCTAAATGAGTTTATAATTTTATTTTTTAACCCTCCATCAGCTATGTCTAGCCCTAGATATTTTTGAGTTTTTCTTATTTGTTTTGCTTGATAAACAAATTTGTTTACAGAACTAAAACAAATTGAAAACATAAGTGATACCTTAGGTATATATTTTGAAAATAAAAACAATATGTTTTCAAAACTTACTATCTTATTAAAACATAAAAACCACATTATTACATTTATAAAAACGGCTGATGAACAGATTGAATACACTAATGATTGCAGAGTAATATTGGCTCCCCAAAAACATAAAATAATATCTGAGCCCTCACTGTTAAAAAACATATTTATTATAATCATTATTAAAAGTACAGGCAGTAATGATAATACAAATTTAATTATCTCTTTATACCCTTTCAAAACTATACTATATGTCAAAGCTGATACAAGAGATATTGAAATAAATACTGGGTGCATAAAAAACATTGAAAACATAATAACTGATACAAAATAAAATAACTTAACAGCTGGATGAAATTTAGAAAAATTATCTTCCATATTATAAAACTCCAATACTATCTAAAAAAAGGAACCGAAAAATTCGATTCCTTTTATTTTCTATTTATTCTTCCTCAGCGTTAACGTCAGTATCTTCTTTTTCTAACAACTTTCTTATTGAAAGGCTTATTCTCTTTTTGTCAAAGTCTATATCTGTAATTATAGCTTTAACCTTCTGACCTATTTTTAATTCATCCTGTGGTTTTTCAATTCTCTTATCGGCTATCTGTGAAATATGAATTAAGCCATCTATTCCTGGCAAGATTTTAGCAAACGCGCCAAATGAAGTCAACCCTACAATTTCTGCATCTACAATTGTACCTACTGGATAATCTCTTTTCAATATCTCCCAAGGATTATCCTCTTCTTTTTTATATCCTAAAGAAATCTTACTACTTTCTTTATCAAGAGCTTTTATATATACATCTACTATATCTCCAACCTTAACAACATCTGAGGGGTGTTTTATCCTATCCCATGATAATTCAGATATATGA
>CAKSUE010000160.1 GCA_934501135.1 uncultured Eubacteriales bacterium
AACAAGGAATTTCTATTAAATTAATTCCAGATATCATTCCTTTTGGGTCACCTAAAGGTGATGTATCAAAATCATGCTGAACTACTTTGTCTGCTACAACTATATCACAAACATTAAGTGAATTCGCAATAGCCCCTGCAACTCCTGTATTTATTACATAATCAGGAGAGAATTTCAGTATCATCGTCTGGGCACAAATTGCTGCATTAACTTTACCAGGATTAGATTTAGCTATCACACACTCCTTTCCATTTAATATACCTTTAGTATATTTTATATCACTTATTACAATATCCTGTGCATCCTCTAAAGCTCTTATTAGAGATTCAACCTCAATATCCATAGCCCCAATAATCCCAATCATACTAAAATACTCTCCCTTTAATTTTTATTTTCCTTACAAATTAAGATATTCAATAGATATATCAACATTTCTATATCTAGATCTAACTATCCCAGAATCCATATCACTAACTTCATAATCACTCAGACCTAACTCCTCAGTTACCTCCTCAAGTGCATATTGCACTTTATCTTCATATGTCCTATTATCTTCACCTTTATGTGTTTTTTTTACTAATGGTAATGATTCTATTCTTTCTTTATTTTTATATTCAATCTCTGTTTTATTTGAAACATCCATTTTCTTCGGAATATGCTCTTCATCTGCTCTTCTAACTTCTATTGCCTGAAACCTCGATCTTTTTCTTTGCGGTTCCATATTTTCACGTGATCTTGTGTTTTTTTTCCCCATTAACATCAAACCTTTATAAATATTACATTATTACTCTAGTTCTAATAACTCCATTAATCTGATAGATTTTCTCTATAATGTCCCTATTAACATCACCCGTAACATCTAAAATAGCATAAGCATAATCCTTTTTAGATTTACTCCTCATATTCTCAATATTAACCCCACTAGAAGATAAAACACCTGAAACGGAGCTAATCATATTAGGAATGTTTTTATGCAAAACGCAAATTCTTATGCCATCTTCCCTAGCCATTGATATATTAGGCATATTCACAGAGTTCGTAATATTACCATTTTCTAAATAGTCCACCAATTGATTAACTGCCATTACAGCACAATTCTCCTCAGATTCCGGCGTAGAGGCTCCCAAATGAGGTATTGCAATTACACCATCAACATCCAAAAGATCATCTGACGGAAAATCAGTTACATAGCTTAAAACCTTCCCAGCCTTAATAGCTTTTATAATATCATTATTATTTACAAGTCCACCCCTTGAAAAGTTTAATACTCTAACCCCATCCTTCATCAAGCTGATTGACTTACTATTAATCATATCTTTAGTATCTTCAGATAAAGGTACATGCATAGTTATATAATCGCAGTTTAAAAATAATTTTTCAATAGAAAGCGAATGCCTTACCTTAGAAGATAATCCCCATGCTGAATCAACAGAGATATAAGGATCATATCCAAAAACCTCCATTCCTAAATGCAACGCTGCATTTGCAACTAAAACGCCAATAGCTCCAAGGCCAATAACACCAAGTTTTTTACCTTTCAGTTCAGGCCCCGCAAAAGATGATTTTCCTTTTTCAACCATCTTTCCTACTAATTCACCTTGACCTTTTAAGCTTTGCGCCCACTCGATACCACTAGATATTCTTCTAGAAGATAGCAACAAACCTGCTAAAACAAGTTCCTTAACTGCATTTGCGTTAGCACCTGGAGTATTGAACACAATTATGCCGTTTTCACTGCATCTCTCAACAGGTATATTATTTACTCCTGTACCGGCTCTTGCTATTGCTAAAATATTATTATCAAAATCAATCTCGTGCATAGATTGAGATCTAACCAAAACTGCATCTGGTAATTTTATATCTGCAGAATAATTATAGTCATCACTAAATAGATCTAACCCTTTTTTAGAAATATTATTTAAAGTTAATATATTATACATTTATATCCCCCTAATTAATATTTTCTTTTTCAAATCTCTCCATGAATCCAACAAGGGCCTTAACGCCATCTATCGGCATAGCATTGTATATAGAAGCTCTCATGCCTCCAACACTCCTATGCCCCTTTATATTTACTATATTATTAGACTGTGCTTCTCTAACAAATTTAGCATCAAGCTCAGCATTTCCTGTAATAAATGGAATATTCATAATTGATCTATCTTCTTTATTAACTGTAGCTTTAAATATCTTAGAGCTATCAAGAAAGTCATATATTAAGGCTGCCTTTTCTTCATTTATCTTCTTCATGTTATCCAAACTGCCTATATTGTCACGTATCCATTTTAAAACCAAACCTAAAATATAAATACAATAACATGGAGGTGTGTTAAATAGAGATTTTGCATCTACATGTGTCTTGTAATTGAACATCGTAGGTGTAAATTCAAAAGCATTTCCAATAAGATCTTCTCTTATTATTACAACAGCAAGGCCAGCAGGACCCATATTTTTTTGTGCGCCTGCATACAACACACCAAATTTTGAAATATCAATCGGTTCAGACAATATACAAGAGGACACATCTGCAACAAGAGGAACAGAGCCTGTATTAGGGAGTGTATAAAATTTTGTACCATAAATAGTATTATTTAAACAAATATGAAAGTAATCTGCATCCTTTGTAAATTCATCCTCATTCAACTTAGGGATATATGAAAAAGTTTTGTCTTTTGATGACGCAATTATTCTGGTATTTCCATATCTAGAAGCCTCTTTATAAGCTTTATTAGCCCATTGTCCAGTAATAACAAAATCAGCCTTATTATTTTTATTCATTAAGTTCAATGGAACCATAGCAAATTGGGAGGATGCACCACCCTGTAAAAACAATACTTTATAATTCTCTGGAATATCCATTATTGAACGTAAAAGCCTTTCTGATTCCTCTATTATATCTGTAAATAATTTAGATCTGTGCGACAT
>CAKSUE010000161.1 GCA_934501135.1 uncultured Eubacteriales bacterium
GTGTATAGGACATCAAATAATATAGAATCAATTTGCACGTCTGGCGTATCGAGTTCTGTAGAATCAATTGGTGCTAATTGTATATCTGGGTCTGATGTCTCTAATTCTGCAGGATCAATTGGAGGTAATTGTATATCTGGCATATTAAATATTATAGATTCAAAAAGGGGATTAATAACTTCAGAATTGTTAGATCCTTTTGCTGCTATTTGCCCATTATGTTCATTACCTGAAATTTCAAATTGATCAAAATCAGAACTTGAGTTCTGAGGGGGTTCTTGACTTATATTATTGGCGTTATCAGCTATGTGAGTTTCTGTATTATTATCTGAAGGCTCTAACAGATAGTTTGGGGAATTTTGCTGGTTGCTCTCTTTGTTATTATTTAAAACGATGGAATCTAAGGATTTACATTGTGATGTTTCATGTAATGAATTGGAGGTTTCATCACTTGTTTCTTGCTCTGTATATATTATATTGATATCAGCGTAAGATATTTCATTTGGGTTTACGTAGAATACATTTTGATGTTCCTCTTGAACATTGTGTTCTTTTGGCTTATCTATAATATTGTCTGATATACCATAAATCATGTTATATACAACAGGCCAGTGCTCTTGTATTTCAATTTTAATTATTCTATATGCTGATTTTTTTTCAGCTGTCTCAATTATATGTTTAAGTGTTAAATATTCTTCGGTTTCTACAACATAATCTCTGGATAGACCAAGATTATCTAGCATATTCATTATTTTACAACAGTTTAACGAAGCGGAGCAGGTTGATAATGAAATAGAATCATCCAATAGCATATGCATTCTATCGCTAAGATGTGTTTCGGTTTCTAACCAATTTTTAGCATTGTAGCTGCAGATAAATTTGCATTCGTTTATGTAGAATTGTATTTCATTTAAGTATATTTGTTGTAATTTTTCGTCTAGTTGAGGGACGGTTGTTTTAATTAGGTTATTGAGACTAGTGGATTTTTGTCTAATTTCATTAGGAGAATCACTTATTAAAGGCTTTGAATGTTCAAGTTCTTGCAGAAATGCTGTAAAGTCTTTTTCAACCATGGCGTATGAATTAATACTAAATAACGGACAAATTATAGCTATAAAAAGCAATGTTGCTACTCCTTTTATTTTTAAACTGTTAATAATTTTCATAATTTAGTTCCTTTCTACAAATTAATAGCTAAATGATATCCTAAGGTATAGTTATGTGTCAACAGCATAAACAAATTTTCGTGTTTAATAATAAAAACACATTTAACCGGTTGATTTATATGTTAATTTTACGACAAGTTAAAAATACATATGAGTGTATGATAAAATATAGGATACAGCTAATATTTATATAAATTTTTTAATTATTTAATATTTTTAATGTTAAATAAACAATAATTTATAAATGGTTAAAATATTCATAATATGTTAACAAATTCATCGGCACAGTGTGTTATCATGCTACATGAGGTTTGACTTAGAAAGGATGAAATTTTAGCTATGAAATCAAAAAAAATATTAGCATGTACGCTTGCGATAACAACTACTATTTGCTCAAGCGCGTCTATATTTGCAGTAAAAGTTGACGCAATGGGTTCACGTTCAATAGGGGTGCCTGCAACTGGTCCAGATGACAGTTCCATTTTAGATAGCAGTGGAATTCTTAGGATTGCAACAGTATCACGTAATTCCTTGGAAAGTGCTCTTATAGGTCGTGAATTAACACAAGATCTTCAACGATTAGTAAGAGATGAATATGTTAAGTATGGTTTTAGGAGATCGGGCATACCTAAGATGACAGATGGCAAAATGAGAGAGATAATAAAAGAACTTGACACGGAGTTATCATGCATAGAAGGGCAGGATGAAGCTATTGAAAAAATTAAAAAACAAGTCAAGTCAATTTTGATTAAAAGATGCACTGAAGAAAGCAAAGGGGTAGATATATTATATATAATTGGCCCTCCAGGTGTAGGTAAGAGTGAGACTGCAAAGTTAATTGCGAAGGTTTTACTTCCCAAGGGAAGAAAAGTATTTTCTATAAATGAATCTGCAGTATCAGGGGAAGAAGAAAAAAGCCTTGCTAAGCAGTTATTTAGTGGAGAGGGTCGGTCTTATGGTGATAGTAGTTATAACTATAATGGTAGTGAATCAGATCTTCTAAAAATGCTAAAGATTAATTCTAATACTGTATTGATTATAGATGAATATGATAAAATTATGACTAAGTGTAAAGATGCTGAAGCTTTACTAAGAAACTTATATGATAATGCAGAAATTGTTTATAATGGGAAAAAAATTGACTGTAGAGGATTGGTAGTAATTATAACATCAAACGAAAAGGGTAAGTCTGCGGATTTATCTGAATGTTCTGCAGCTGATAAAGCATTAGATGAGTATGGACGTACCAATATCGAACGTGAAGGGTCTATTTTGGATAGATTATCTAGAGTAGAGTTTAAAGGGTTAAATGATGATGCTTTAACAAAAATTGCAAAGGCGAAGATTACAAAGGATATATCGGCTTACCAAAAGAAATTTGGTATGAATATAAAGATTGATGATTCTGTATACAGCACTTTAATAGAAAAAGCAAAAATAGAAAATGAAACAAATGGAAGTGCCAGATTAATTGACAATAGGCTATTAGTAAATTTAAGAGATGGATTAGCTAAACTTATAGCTTCAGATGAGACAATAAAAGAAGAAAAGAGGAGTGGCTTCTTTGCATCATTGGTTAGCATATTCACTCATCGTAATGAACAAAAGGAATCAAGATGTATTAAGGCTTCGCTTGATTGTGATGGAAATTGGGTTTTTGAAAATGAATCACAAGATATAGAAGTAAAAATAGAGAAAGAATTAGGCTCAGGGGATTTGTCATCAGCTTGTTCTGATACAGTTGCATTTGCAAG
>CAKSUE010000162.1 GCA_934501135.1 uncultured Eubacteriales bacterium
AGGTAATACAAAAATACAAAAACATTTAAGAACCTACATTAAAATTAAAAGTTGCCGTTAAATGAGCCGGCATAAATTCTTTGGCAGCCGCCTGAGCTTCTGACTCACTTTTAACAGTATCAAAAATATTTGTGCAGTTTACCGTTATTGAATTATTTTTAAAGTCTTCTGTTATTGTTGCTTCCATTCCAGATGCCATTAAAGCTTCTTCTAATGCCTCTTTTGTAAAATCATTAGAAGTAATTGAACCCCTATAAATAAGCATATCGCGTCTCTTAGATAATTCCAGACTGTCCCTTACATATCCAAATAACTTTTCTCTGCGCTCTAAGCCATAGCTTTCGGCTGTAGAAATAAAACATTCTCTTTCTAACTCTGCAAGCTTTGAGTTTATAATATCAAGCGCAACTGCATAGGCAGATAACTCTGCATTTATTATATTTTCATCATTTAAATTATATAAATTTAACGGTCTAAGTTTTTTCTTTATAGATGTAAGCGAACCCACCGTCCATCACCCCCTAAAAATTGTAAACAGTTAGCTCTCTGTAAAAGTAAGAACTCCTTTAACCGCCAAAGAAGTACTATTAACCGTTATATCTGCTACAGGGACGGTTAAGGCATAGTTTTCTACACCTTCTGTATTAAAAATTGCATTATATAAATCTATTCTTTTTACTGTTTCTCCTATAGATAAAGAATTAAAATAGTTTTGCAAAGATACTTTGCAAGCTTCTATAACATCATTTCCCTGATATCCACTCTTAACCTTCACTGTACCCGTAACAGACACCGATATTAAGCTTGGTGATTTAACTTTAGCATTAACATTTATTTCTCTTAATTTATTTATATAATTTTGTATTTCTGTAATTAGCCCAGAACTTACAGTTCCACCTTTACCTGCAACATATATATCTACAGTTCCGCTTCCTTCAGGAGTAGCAATAACACTTACAGAATGAACGTCGTCAAAACTTAATGCGCAATCTCTATAAAAAGCACAATTTGTCCCATTAGATATATTTTCATAGCTAAAAAGGACTCGTTCTCTAAGTTCTTCATCGGATTCCTTATCACTTCCCCCCGTAAACGCAGTTGTGTTTTTAACTGAGCCCATACCAGCAGGAATTGTGACCATTACGCAAACACTCCCTACAGCTACATTTGTATCTTCTCCGCCTACCTCAGACTGTGCCTCAACAGTAACAGATAACTCTCCTGCCGAAAGCACTGCATCCTCAGTTGTAACAACTCTCACAGCATTTGAGCCGTTTGTTGAGCAAATTGTTCCTTTTGGTATATTTATATCATATGTAGCTGCAGAAGGTCTTGAAAATTGCAACGTACCCCTTGATTTAGATGCTGCCTTTCGTGTAAGTCCTCTCTCTTGTGCATGATAGTCTAATTGTTCTCCAATAGCTGTCTGAGGAAACATTTGATTTTTAATCCATTCAATATTAGCATCAATAGAAAACAGTTCTGCCGCAAGAACCTTTAACCTTATCCCAATATCAGAAGCATCATCTGCTTTAAATCCAGCTAACTCGCTAAATTTTTTCTGCATACTAGTTAATATTTCTTCATATGTACTACTCAAAATACAACCTCCACTTCTTCCCTTTTATTGTTTATAGATATAATTACATTCAATCTCAAATTTTCCCCCGAATTAACAAATTCAGTTGAAACATTTTCAACAAAAATATTGGACATTGGCTTTAATGCCTCTTTTACCATATTTAGAGCCTCACTCTTAATATTGGCAGATCCTGCTTTTAATTTATATAAATTGCTTCCAAGGTCAGTATCGTAAACAAAGCTGCCCTTTCTAACTGTTAACCTAATAATTGCCCTTTGCAGAATCTCCTGTACTCCGGAAATAGATATGGGAAGTCCGCTAGAATCTAATAAAAAGTCCCCTTTATTTATAGCTGTATCCATTATCTAACCTCCAATAGCCGGAATTGTAGTTCCGTTAATTATAACCTCACCATTATTTTTAAGAATTATTTTTGCACCGCCAAGAGAAGAAAACATTAATTCACCAGCTTCAAGGTCTTTATTATTTTCAATAATTCCAATGCAAATATTTTCTTCTCCAACAGGAATAATTACCGCCCTATCCCCTTGAACAGGCACATAATTTATTCCTCTAGGTGAAACAACACTTATATTCCTGTATTCATTTGAGTTTTGAACAATAACTTTTCCATCATCAACCATTGTCACATCTCCACTTGAAGATTTCCTTCTCTTAAGTCTGTCATCCGTTGCTATTTTATTTGATATCCACATATTATTTCCCCTCATACATTGTAAGCTCTGTAATCTCTCCAAAGGTATCCATAGAATATTTAATCTTACTAATATACATGTTCTGCAAATGCCCTAAAAGTTTGTCCTCTATAACAACCATACACCCAATGTCTGTATTCACTGCCCCAATGCAAGAAACTACTATTTTAGAGGCCTTTTTATCAGAATCATCAATAACAGACTGCGCATAACAAATCGGTGTCCTGTTATCATCATAAGCATTCAAATATCTCTTTCTTTTTACTCCAGATTTAATTGCATCATCATTAGCTACCCTAATTGAATATAAAGATTCCTCTTTTGCTCTAACAAAAACTTCAGAAATTCTGTTAAACCTTTTTATATTTTTGCTTATACTTTTATATTTTATTTCTCCAGTAAAATTATTTAAATAAACGTTTTTACTTCCATCAAATATCCCCGAAGCATTAACAATTCCATCATTGCTTATTCTGGGGGTTGTATTTAAAAATAGCGTGCAGAATTTCTCTAACACATCCCACTCACTCATACCCTTATATACTATAAATTCAGTTGAAAACACTTTATTGCTACCAACAAACTTAGTAATTCCATACGGCCTTATATGTCTATTA
>CAKSUE010000163.1 GCA_934501135.1 uncultured Eubacteriales bacterium
TATGAATACAGGGTAATTTCCCTGTATTTTTTCTTGACATGTATGAACTTTTATAGTATAATCTGGATTGGCGTAAAGTTGATCGGCTTTACATCCTCGAAAAAGGGGAGTTAATATGTCAAAAGACTTTGAAGTTGCGTATCTTTTAGATTTTTATGGGGATATGCTTACTGAAAAACAAAGAGAGGCTATTGAGTGTTATTATAATGCTGACCTATCTCTTTCAGAGATAGCTTTTAATCTAGGTATTACTAGGCAGGGAGTTAGAGATGCAGTGAAAAGATCTGAGGCTCTCCTTTACGATATGGAAGAAAAACTTGGCTTGGTTAAAAAATCTTGTATTGTGAAAGAAAGACTTGATAGAATTTTAAGTCTTACACAGAAAATTCATGATGCTAATGTTCGGTATGCGAGATCTAAAGAAATACATGAAGCAACCATTGAAATAGAAAATATAGTTCAGGATATGTGTGACCTATAATTCGGCGAAAGGATGATATTATTGGCATTTGAAAGTTTATCCGATAAATTAACATCTGCGTTTAAAAAATTACGTTCAAAAGGTAAGTTGTCAGAATCAGATGTAAAGGAAGCAATGAGAGAAGTTAGGCTTGCTTTGCTTGAAGCCGATGTAAACTATAAGGTTGCAAAAGACTTCACTAAAAGAATATCAGAAAGAGCTGTTGGCAGCGAAGTAATGGAAAGTTTGACTCCAGCTCAGATGGTAATAAAAATAGTAAACGAAGAGCTTACAGAGCTTATGGGAGGTACATATGATAAAATTGCATCTCCAAGTAAACCGCCGGCTATAATTATGCTTTGCGGTCTGCAAGGTTCAGGTAAAACTACCCATGCAGGTAAGCTCGCATTAATGCTTAAAGAAAAGGGGCATAGACCCTTACTTGTTGCATGCGATATTTATAGACCTGCAGCTATAGACCAACTTAAGGTTGTTGGAGCTAAAGCGGGTGTACCTGTTTTTGAAATGGGAAAAACTGACCCTGTAAAAATTTCTAAATCTGCAATAGCTCATGCAAAAGATTATGGAAATGATATAGTTATACTAGATACAGCTGGAAGACTCCATATAGATGAAGATTTAATGGGTGAGCTTAAGAACATAAAAGAAAAAATTGAACCACACGAAATTATGCTTGTAGTAGATGCAATGACAGGTCAGGATGCAGTAAATGTTGCAAAGACATTTAATGACCTATTAGATATAACTGGGGTCATCTTAACAAAACTTGATGGAGATACCAGAGGTGGTGCGGCTTTATCTGTAAGGGCTGTTACAGGAAAGTCTATAAAGTTTGTTGGTACAGGAGAAAAACTAGAAGATATAGAAGCTTTCCACCCAGATAGAATGGCGTCTAGAATTCTTGGAATGGGAGATATGTTATCTCTCATAGAAGATGCACAGAATAAAATTGATGCTAAAAAAGCCGAAAAACTAGCCGAAAAGATGACTAAAAATAAACTGGATTTTAATGATCTATTAGATCAGATAAATCAAGTAAGGAAGATGGGATCTCTGAAATCTTTACTCGGCAAACTCCCAGGTGTTGATAAACAATTACAAGATGTTGATATAGATGAGCGTCAAATTGATAGAACGTGTGCTATTATACTGTCTATGACAAAAGAAGAAAGAGAAAAACCTAGTATTATAACTCTTTCTAGAAAAAGAAGAATTGCAAAGGGCAGTGGTGTGCAGGTTGAAGATGTTAATAAATTGCTGAAAAGATTTGAGCAAACACAAAAAATGATGAAGAAGATGAAAAGAAAAGGAAAGAAAAGAGTCCCCCGGACGCTTTTACCAGGAATTGGCGGACCCACAGGAGGCTTTCCATTTTAAAGAGAGTTCATCCAATAGGAATTACCCTTTGGTTGATATATATGTTTAGGAATATATGGAGGTGAATTTAAATGGCAGTAAAAATAAGATTACGTAGGATGGGTGCTAAGAAGGCTCCTTTTTATAGAATTGTTGTAGCTGATTCAAGGTATCCTCGTGACGGAAGATTTATTGAGGAAATAGGTTATTATAATCCTTTACAAAATCCAGCAGTTGTAAAAGTAGATTCTGAGAAAGCTAAAAAATGGATTTCAAATGGAGCTCAACCTACAGATACAGTAAAAACATTGTTTAAAAAATATGATGTACTCTAATCTATGGGGGTTATATTAATGAAAGATTTATTGGTAACCTTGGCTAAAGGGCTGGTTGAGGATCCAGATGCTGTTAAAGTTGATGTCGATGAAATAAACGATGATGGTATAATTGTATATCATCTTCATGTTGCAAGCAATGATATGGGGAGAGTTATAGGAAAGCAAGGAAGAATTGCTAAAGCTATAAGAACAGTGATGCGTGCTGCTGCTGCAAGAAATGGTAGCAAGGTTTCAGTCGAGATTGACTAATCTATTGGGGTGTATAATACACCCCATTTTCTGTTATTGATTTTTGGAGGAGAAGATGAAAAAAAGATACTTGGAAGTTGGCAAAGTTGTTGGAACACACGGTATAAAGGGTGACATAAAGGTACAGCCTTGGTGTGATTCCCCTGACTTTTTATGTGAATTTAAGAATCTCTATTTGGATTGTGGTGAAAAACAAGTTAGAGTGTTAAAATCACGGGCCAATAAAAACATGGTGATAATGCATATTGAAGGAATCGATAACATTGAAAGGGCTAATTTTCTAAGAAACAGTATATTATATATAGATAGGCAAGAAGCAAAAATAGATGAAGATACATATTTTATTCAAGACATTATCGGCATGGAAGTTGTAGATAATAGTAATAATAATGTATATGGATTGGTAACTGATGTGATTAAAACTGGTGCTAATGATGTGTATCAAGT
>CAKSUE010000164.1 GCA_934501135.1 uncultured Eubacteriales bacterium
TGTTCCAGGTGGAGTTGGACCTATGACAATAGCAATGCTTATGAAAAATACAGTTACAGCGGCAAGTTTGCAAAGTAAAATATAAAAACTACAAAAACTTGGTCTATTTATAAGATTTAGCTGATAAATATTACTACTCAAAAAGAATGTAATTAACAATATCAATTAAATATAAAAATAGCAAAAAGCGGGTAATAAACATACCCGCTTTTATAATTTAAGCAATATTAGCCCTTATTTATCATTCAATGCATACTCTTTTATAGCTTTTATTACCCCGTATTCATCATTGCTTTCAGCTATAAAATTTCCAAATTGCTTCATTTCAGGGACCGAATTTCTCATAACAAAACTATATTTTGCATTCATAAGCATCTCTACATCATTAAAATAATCTCCAAATGCCATTGTCTCATCTTTTGAAATATTATGTCTTTGTTGAATCCTCAGCAATGCTTCTCCTTTATTTGCATCCTTATTCATTACATCTGTCCAATGACTTCCAGAAACAACAACTGCTAAATCTGGAAATTTCTCAGACAAAATCCTATATGAATTTTGTTGTGCTCCTAAAGTATCATATATTCCAATTTTGAGTATGCTATCTGAAACAGTAGTTAAATCGTCAACAACAGTTTTAGCCTTATAATACCTATTTATTTCATCAAGAAATACACCTGTATCTTGTTTTATATATGGCCCTTTGCTTCCACATAGTATAATATGCAGGCCTTCTATATTATCACATGCCCTTACTATATTTTCTACATTTGATTTACATAAGACATTTTCATATGTTATTTCTCCGTTCTCTACAACACATGTTCCATTATCTGCTATATAATCTATTTCATCAGATTTTGGTGCAAAATTATCGTATAGTGTAACATAGGATCTACCACTCGCCACAACAAACATTATACCTTTATCATGTAGCTTTTGTAACACTTTGAAAAAATCTGGTGGAAGTTCATTTTTGCTTGTAAGTAAAGAACCATCCATATCACTAACAATTAACTTTATCATTTAAAATTCTCCATTCATTATCTTTATAAACAACATTATAAATAATAGAATAATAAAACTTTTCCTTCATATTATAATTATTATTACCAACTCTGTGTATAGTTAAAGGCTCACAGCCTTGATAAAGTTTAATATATATATTATAATACTACATAATGTAATAAAAATCCATATTTGATAAACTACAAATAATATTATCAACAAGGAGTCTTAATATGCAAAGAACTGAAATAATAAGCATATACAACAACACTAAAGATTTTTCCAATAAAAGTGTAACCGTCTGCGGATGGGTTAGAACCATTCGTGATTCAAAAAGCCTAGGATTTATGGAACTAAATGACGGTAGTTGCTTTAAGGGTATACAAATAGTCTTTGAAGCAAATAAAATCTCGAATTTTCAAGAAATAGCTAAATTGAATGTTGGGGCATCTGTAATTGTAAAGGGGACTCTTCTTGAAACTCCTGAAGCTAAACAGCCATTTGAAATTCATGCACGTGAAATTGAGATTGAGGGTAAATCAACACCAGATTATCCCCTTCAAAAGAAAAGGCATACTTTAGAATATCTTAGAAGTATCGCTCATTTAAGGCCAAGAACAAATACATTTAGCGCTGCCTTTAGAGTTCGTTCCGCTGCAGCTTTTGCCATTCATAAATTTTTTAATGAAAGAGGATTTGTTTATGCTCATACTCCAATTATAACAGGGAGCGATTGTGAGGGCGCAGGAGAGATGTTTACAATTTCTACGCTAGATTATAACAATATTCCTACTGATAATAACGGACAAGCTGACTTCACTAAAGACTTTTTTCAAAAACATACATCTCTGACTGTATCAGGACAGCTTGAAGCTGAATGTATGGCTATGGCATTTTCAAAAGTATATACATTTGGTCCTACATTTAGAGCTGAAAAATCCTATACGCAAAGGCACGCCGCCGAATTTTGGATGGTAGAACCTGAAATAGCATTTTCAGATTTAAATGATATTATGCATCTAGCTGATGACATGCTAAAATATGTAATTAAATATGTTTTAGAAACATGTCCGCAAGACCTACAGTTCTTTAATTCCTTTTTTGATAAGGGGCTTCTTGAAAGATTAAACAGCCTTGTTAATTCTAATGCTGAACATATTACTTATACCGAAGCAGTTGAAATTTTAAAGAAAAACAATGATAAATTTGAATATAAGGTCGAGTGGGGTTCAGACTTACAAACAGAGCATGAAAAATACTTAACTGAACAGGTATTTAAAAAACCATTGTTCGTTACAGATTATCCAAAAGAAATCAAGTCATTTTATATGCGTCAAAATGATGACAGAAAAACTGTTGCTGCAATGGATATGTTAGTACCAGGTATTGGTGAAATAATTGGTGGAAGTCAACGTGAAGAACGATTAGATATCCTCAAAGACAGGATGAGTGAACTAAATCTAAAAGAAGAAGACTATTGGTGGTATTTGGATTTGCGTAAATTCGGCGGCACCAAACATGCGGGATTTGGTCTTGGATTTGAAAGATTAATTATGTACTTAACAGGAGTTCAAAATATTAGAGACGTTATTCCATTCCCAAGAACAGCCGGAACTGCTGAATTTTAATAAATACCAGCAAACTTATATCTTTTACTAAAAATATTAAATTACAAAAACGGCTATGACATTAACTTGCCATAGCCGTTTTTCTGTTCAATTCACTTTAACAAACTTTAAAAAATAGGTGCTTTATGACATATATTCATCAATCTAGCAGCATATTCATTTAAAACTTCCTCTGATACTTCTACACCTGAACTTTTAAGATCATTTAGCTCATTATATATTGTCATCGCTTCTC
>CAKSUE010000165.1 GCA_934501135.1 uncultured Eubacteriales bacterium
GTATATAATAATGCTTGAAAACGGGATAAAAATTAACATGCCTATAAAAGAAGAAGTTTTTAAAAATATGAATAGTAGTTATAATATTGCCCTAAGATTAAAGAAAAAATTAGATGATGTAGGAATATTTATTGACGATGATTATCTAGCTTTTATAACAGTTGATATTGAAAAAATTACTCAACCAAAATTTATTAATAATTAAAAAGGAGGTCAATTATGTTTGGATTCAAAAAGAAAGAAGAGGAAAAGAAAGTTTTAGCAACTCAAAATGGCAAGGTAATAGAATTAGAAGAAGTGCCGGATGAGGTGTTTGCTCAGAAAATGTTAGGTGATGGTGTTGCAATAATTCCAGAGAGCAATGAAATATGTTCGCCTGTGTCTGGTACGATAATACAAGTACCAGATACACTTCATGCTTATGGTATACAGACAGATGATGGACTGGACATCTTAGTTCATATAGGAATTAACACTGTTGAGTTAAAAGGAGAGGGCTTTGAGAGTCTTGTTAAAGAAGGCGATAAAGTGAAGGCTGGAGATGTAATTGCAAAAGCAGATTTAGATTTGATAAAGAGTAAAAATTATGAAATACACACACCAATTTTAATTACAAATTTTGATGAAGTTAAATCTTTTTCTAAGAATTTAGGTTCAGCTAAAGCTGGGGAAACTGTAATATTCACATATAAAAAGTGAGTATTTATGTATATAACTGAATAAATTGTGTAATATATGAAAGATAGTTAAAATAATTAGTATGATTTAAATATAACTAATGATGAAGGATGGTGGTAGAATTGAAAAAAGAAAACAAGGTTTTTAGTGTTCTTCAACGAATAGGCCGTTCATTCATGTTTCCGATAGCGTTATTACCTGTTGCAGGACTACTATTAGGTATAGGGTCTTCATTTACTAATGAGACTATGATTGCGTCATATGGACTTCAAGGCTTTCTTGGAGCAGGCACATTTATGAATAAAGTTCTTACAGTTATGTCAGATACAGGTAACATAATCTTTGCAAATCTTCCAATAATATTTGCGATGGGTGTAGCCCTTGGCATGGCGGAAAAAGAAAAGGCAACAGCGACATTATCAGCAGCGATTGCATTTTTTGTTATGCACCAAACTATTAACTCTTTGCTAAAGATAAACGGAAAACTTGAAGAGGGCGTAATGCTTGAAGGTACTACAGGAGATGTATGTGGTATAACATCACTCCAGATGGGTGTTTTTGGAGGTATAATAGTAGGATTAGGAGTTGCTGCACTGCATAATAAGTTTTATAAAATTAAATTACCAACAGTTATATCATTCTTTGGTGGCACAAGGTTTATACCAATAATTTCGACTTTAGCCTATATTATTGTTGGTGCGATAATGTACTTTATATGGCCATTTATTCAAGATGGAATATATTTACTAGGTGGCCTTGTAACAAACTCAGGATATGCAGGAACACTTGTATATGGAATTATAGAAAGAGCGTTAATACCATTTGGATTGCACCACGTGTTCTATATGCCTTTCTGGCAAACAGGTCTTGGAGGAACAATGGTTATAGATGGCAATACAGTTCAGGGAGCACAGAATATTTTCTTTGCACAGCTTGCATCTCCAAATGTAACTCAGTTCAGTGTTGACGCAACTCGATTTATGGCGGGAAAATTCCCATTTATGATGTTTGGTTTACCTGGTGCTGCATTGGCTATGTATACAGTTGCAAAACCATCGAAAAAGAAGATTGTTTATGGCTTATTGTTCTCTGCGGCATTAACTTCTTTTCTAACTGGTATTACAGAACCTTTAGAGTTTACTTTCTTATTTGTTGCACCATTAATGTATGCAATACATTGTGTATTGGCTGGGCTATCTTTTATGCTTATGCATATCTTCAATGTTGGTGTAGGAATGACATTTTCTGGAGGATTTATAGATTTCATGCTATTCGGTGTTCTTCAGGGAAATGACAAAACAAATTGGATTTGGATAGTAATAGTTGGAGTGGCATACTTCTTCATTTATTTCTTCTTATTTAGATTCCTTATTTGTAAGTTTAACTATAAAACTCCAGGAAGAGAGGAAGAAGATGAAGAGACTAAACTATATACCAGAAAAGACTATAATGAGAAGAAAGAGGGAAGCAATTCCTCAGATGAAGTCTCGGCACTTATTTTAGATGGTCTTGGAGGCATAAGTAATATAAAAGATCTAGACTGTTGCGCTACTAGATTAAGAATATCTGTTAATGATCCTTCAAAAGTTAACGATTCTTTGTTAAAGAAGAGCGGTGCATCTGGAATTATAAAGAAGGGCGAGGGTATACAGGTTATATACGGTCCAAGAGTAACAGTTATAAAAAGTGAGCTTGAAGACTATATTGATTCTATTAAGAAGTAATCTTTACTAAATTAAAAATATAAAATTATATGCACCCTCACTAATGTGAAGGTGCATATATATTTGTTTGAGGTTAAGATGATAGATGAAATGAAAGTATTATCGATAGTTGTACCATGCTATAATGAACAGACTGCGATTAAGATTTTTTATAATGAAATAATTAAAGTATCAAAAAAACTTCAACCGAAAGTAGAATTTGAAATTATATTTATTGACGACGGTTCCAAGGACAATACCTTGTATGCTATTAAAGAAATAAGTAACCAAGATGTTAGAGTAAAGTACATATCTTTTTCAAGAAATTTTGGTAAAGAATCTGCAATGTATGCCGGTTTAAAAAAGGCTAAAGGTGATCTTGTTGCAATAATGGATGTTGATTTACAAGATCCACCTAAACTTTTGTATGATATGTATAACTGTATTGTTAATGGAGAATGCGAC
>CAKSUE010000166.1 GCA_934501135.1 uncultured Eubacteriales bacterium
ATATAAAACATATTAAAGAAGAAATCAAAGTATAAAATTTAGCTTGATTCATATTATTAATAAAAAAACCAGAAATAATTAATCCGGCAATAAACGCCAAAAGAGTAACAAGTAGCATATAGTTACTATCTGGTATAAGTATTTGTCTAACTGTACTTGTAACACTTCCATTAAACACTACCGCCAAAAACCAAGATAAGAAAAAAGCATAGCAAATTTTATATTTATTAATTTTACACATCTTTAATTGTAATTTACTTGCCTCTAAACTCTTCACCTTAATCACCACCAAAAATTAAATATTATTCTATATCTAAATTAACATTTATTATATTATTACGTATTATTAATTAAACTTAATATAGTATCATAATAGTCAAATTAAATGCATTATAGAAAGTTACATTTATAAATTTTATTGTGACTTTTTTATTTTTGAGCGTTTAGTTTTAGAATTTTATTGTTACACAAAACCACTATACTCTTAAAGTTCTGGAATAAGTTCTTTATAAAAAGGTAGCAAACCGATCCTATCGGGTGTATGGGCAGGCAGTTGCCAAAAATCATAACTTGGGTAATCGTTTCCTTCAACTATAACCGGACCTTCCTCTGTTATAGCAACATCCCAACCTGCAAATTTAATTTGTTCAATTTCCAAAGCAGCTTGGAAACAAAGTTCCAGTGCCTCTTTAACAAATGGAAGTTTATATCCCACAAGTTCAATTCCTGTGTCTGGATGTTTCTTAAATACCTCTCCGTGTTCAGACAGTGCTACATCTGCAATAGTTCCATTTTCTAAATCTATCGATGCAAAAATACCACCATTCGATGAATTATCTACAAAATGTCCTCCTGTACCCATCTTACATACAGCATACACACATCTAGGTTTACCATCTATAACAATAGTAACAATTCTATATGAATTTATTGAATTGGGATACAATTTTTGTAAATCTTTATGTTGAACAATAAGTTCCTCTATTACACCAAAATCCTTTTTCTTTAAATAGTTATATAATTCTTTTAATGATTTATAATCAGAAACTTTAATTTTCTCAATCCCATTGCCGCTAGACCCATTATTTGGTTTTGCAAAAACATATTCTTTTTGCTTTGATTCTATAAATTTTTCAAAATCTTCAAAACTAGCCTGTGTCATATCAAGCCATTCGCGTTTGAGGTACTTCTCAAATCTTTTATTAAATTTATTCTTACTATCATATATATCAGAATAGCTGTCATCATTCATTATAGAAATTATTTTTTTATTTTTAACCCTTGTCACATAAGTTTTCCTATGTTCATGGTCCATATTATAAAACTCAAATATCTCATAATCATAATACCCTGCACCATATCTAACAGCACAGTTTATCATATCAAAAAATATTCCTGCCTTATTTTTGCCCGATTTTTCATGCACTCTATCGATAACAGTAAACATTTTTTTAAAACGTACTCCACTTAAAACCCTAAGTATATATTTAGGTGTATTCATTAATATTCCTCCAGTGTCCAAAAACAAACCATTATTATATTTCTTTATTAATATTATCTTAAATTAACCACATAGTCAACTTAAATATACACAAAGATTAATGAGTATTGATATAAATCACTTTTAATATTATAATATAATTATTTATGCTTAAGGAGAGATACATAATGAAATTAGGAATAGTAGGTCTTCCTAATGTTGGGAAGAGTACGCTTTTTAACGCAATAACAAATGCCGGGGCACAATCCGCAAACTACCCGTTCTGTACTATTGAACCAAATGTTGGTGTAGTGTGCGTTCCAGACTCTAGAATAGATAACCTTGCTAAAATGTACAACCCTAAAAAAGTAACATATGCAACTATAGAGTTTGTTGATATTGCCGGACTTGTTAAAGGTGCTTCAAAGGGTGAAGGTCTTGGGAATAAATTTCTTTCAAATATAAGGGAAGTTGACGCAATAGTACATGTGGTTCGTTGTTTTGAGAATGATGATATTGTTCATGTTGAAGGAAACATAGATCCTAAAAGAGATATTGAAACAATAAACATTGAATTAATATTGTCCGATATTGAGATGGTAAACAGAAGGTTAGACAAAATTCATAAGCTAATAAAAGCCGATAAAAAATATCAGCAAGAATATGATTTCTTTGCAAATGTCAGGGATACATTAGATTCTGGTAACCCTGCACGCTCAATAAATTGTACCGAAGAAGAAAAAAGACTCCTAGATAGTATTTCACTCCTTACTAGCAAGCCGGTAATATATGCTGCAAATATGAGTGAATATGACTTTAAAGACGGCATAGAAACAAACAAATATTTTCAAATAGTTAAAAGTATTGCAGATAAGGAATCCGCAGCAGTACTACCTATATGTGCAGGCCTTGAAGCAGATATAGCTGAAATTAGCGATGAAGAAAAGTCTATATTTTTATCGGACATGGGGTTAAATGAATCTGGACTCGATAGAATGATTAAAGAATGTTATAGTCTTTTAGGATTAATTTCATATCTAACTGCCGGTGAACCGGAAGTAAGGGCATGGACAATAAAAAAAGGCACAAAAGCTCCACAGGCTGCTGGAAAAATTCATACAGATTTTGAACGTGGTTTTATTCGCGCGGAGGTTATATCATACGAAGATTTAATGGATTGTGGATCACTTGCTGCAGCAAAAGAGAAAGGGCTTCTTCGCTCTGAAGGAAAAGAATATGTTATGAAAGACGGAGATGTTGTATTATTTAGATTTAACGTTTAATATATAAACACTACAACAAACAAAATGCGGTATGGCAATTGCCATACCACTGTTTTTTTACTCATTATTAAATTA
>CAKSUE010000167.1 GCA_934501135.1 uncultured Eubacteriales bacterium
AAATAAGATTTTGCAATTTTTCTCCTCGCATATCCAAGCATATCATTCTTAATATCTATTGCTATATAATTAATATCGGGGTGTTTACTTGCTAATTCTGAAATAAATGTGCCCTTTCCTGTTCCCAACTCCATATGTATAGGTTGTTTTTTAAGAAAAACATCATTCCAATGTCCTTTGTAATTACATGGATCATCAATAAAAAATTCACATTTTTTAAGTTCTGGAAGGGCCCAAGGTTTTTTTCTAATTCTCATAAATTTGCTATCCCTAAAAATTAAACCATATTAATGAACGGAATAGATTCTGTACACCTCTCTTTAATAACAAAAAATTTGATATTATAATAAGTCTATGAAATATTATAATACCAAATTTATATTTAAATTACAACTATCGCTCAGTTTATTTTATCTAACTTCTCTATAAGTGAGTTGAACTGCATCACCGTCACTTATAACGTCTTTACTTAATGAAAGAACATTAGTATCATCCAACATAACCCAACTATCATATTCAGAATTTTTAACTACCGAGTAATAATGTCCATCCGGATGCATTACAACTCCTTGAAGTTCAAACACTCTACCATCAGATAATTCTATCTTCGATGCATTTTTCACGATATCATAAAAATTATAATATCGCATATTTGTATCTATGCAAACCAAATTTATAGTCTTAGGAAGATATCTGCAAGATTCAATCTTGCCTTCAATACTTAATTTTAGCATATCAATATTATCTGCTACTAAAATAGAAGAATATAATTTGTTATCAGCACCATCACAAAATGATGCAACATCTTTTTTGTCAAAACATAATAGTTTCATAATATTGTCAGCAACTGCATTTCTTCCAGAAGCCTTGCATTCCTCAATACATTTATTTAACAAACGTGTTTCAGCCCATTCAACTCCATCAAACTCAATTGAAAAATCACCATTTACCGCTATCAAGAACATTTGTTGATCCTTTGTAAATAATAAATCAACTGATTTATCTGTACTTTTATCCATTCGTATAAATTGTTCTTTTAAAGCCACTAAATAAGGTGTTTTTTCCTCATCTAAATCCTCAAGCCCTAAAATTAATCCTTTGAAAGCATCATCATTATATAGTAACTGTAAAGCCGAATCTAACGAACAAGTTCCTCCCGCATTTCTAATTCCTATATATTTACTTAATGTTATTGCCTCTTCGACTGTATTTGAATCAGAATCAGGTATATCTGGGGTGAATCCTGGTGCAACGAGTTGTGAAGGCCCTAATAGATTGTCTATGCTATCTCTATTTTCCAGTACAAAAACTTTGAGAAAATGAGTAATCTTAGAATCATTATCCCCTGGCGTATATACATCCATAAATAAACCATATGTACCAAATTTTTTAGGTATCCATACCGCTTCTGCGCTTTGTGAATCTGATATTATCTCCATATCCGTATTTTCAAAGCTACTAACAATAAATCTATAGTACGTACCTGATGGATTATTTGTACTATTTGCCTTTATATTAATTTTGCTCCCAACATTTTGATATACCATGTTGTCTTCTAAAACAAAACCATTATTTTGCAACTTTGGTGCCTCTGCACTTACACTTATAAATGAACACAAGCACGAAACTAAAAAAATCAAAGCAAAAATGAATATAATTTTTTTAAAATTATACATCTTACTTAAACTCATAAACTGTCAATCTCCTTTTAAATTCATTATCATAGTCATAGATTAAATCGTCAATTTGGTTCATTTAAATAATATATTATGTTTTTAAATTTGTCAACTGTTTTTCAATGAATCCAGATAACATTGTAAATTGTTTATATATTTACACACGTGATACCCATCAATTAAAGCATGATTAACACTAATTGAAAATGGCATCAATAATCTATTATTAGATTCAAAGTACTTTCCCCAAATAATTCTCGGTATAGAATCATTCTTATCTATATTAATTTCTGTACTAACCTCTGTAAATGATAGCCATGGCAAACATGAAAAATATATTAAATCATCTCTTCCTTCAAACTGCCAAACAAAATATTCCTTTTGATTTTTAGACTTTTCAGATGCATGTCTAACAAAGTCACTTACATCATCTTCCATTTCCAAAGTAACAATCTTGAATAAATCAGAACCTTTATCCAAGTCAGTAAATGATGGATGTAAAATATCATGTTTGACAACACCATCATCTCTAATTTTATATAAAAACTCATCCATCTGATTCATAACCTTGGTTGAATAATATATCATAGCATAATAAAATGATAGATTTTCCCTCTTCACAAATTTATAAAGTTCTGTAACATCTAAATTAGCTCCAACTTTATATATAGGATATGTAACATTCCTAAAAAACTCAAAATGTTGTTTTCTTTTCCAAGTATCAATATTAATATATTTCATTATATAAACCCCCACATATAAATATACAGACCGCCCTGATTACAACCAAAGCGATCTGCATTTAAATTGATGTTAAACTGGATGAATTTTATTCTCCATATCAACATTTTCATTTATAGAATATTTTTCATTTCTACGTTTCTTAAAAAAGTCAATTGCAACCTTTGGAAATTGCGCATAAGACAAAACATCTTCCTCTTGCTCTATCCATTCAGATATCTCAGAGCGCAATTTGTCTAACTCCGGTTCTAAAAGATCCGCAGGTCTGCAATTTATTGCTTTCATATCCCCAATTATGCTCTTTCTAAAATTCTCATCTATAGGCATGGGCGTAGTTCCATATTTACCTGCAACTAAATCTTTAAATTCGTTTGTACACATACTGTATCTTTTCCCGCTTATAACATTAAATAC
>CAKSUE010000168.1 GCA_934501135.1 uncultured Eubacteriales bacterium
GTGCTAATTATTTCTATTTTTGCAGTTTTTATTGGTTTTCTATTGCTATGGGATTTAGAATCGTTTAAAATGATTTATAGATATTTTAAATTGCATAGTATTAGATTATTTTTATTGTTAATTTCATTTTTCATTGCTTATATTTACATACATTTTGGACCTTCAAATATAAAAAATAGGATATGGTAGATTATTTTTCTAAGAAAACAAAAAAACAAGTGAATACTAAAGGAGAGTTATGAATAATAAAACAGAGTTTATAGCAATCGTTGGGAAACCAAATGTTGGGAAATCGTCACTGCTAAATAAAATATTAGGACAAAAAGTCTCAATAGTGTCAAAAAAACCGCAGACTACAAGAACTCGCATAATGGGAATATATACAAAAAACGAAGTTCAATTAGTTTTTATAGATACTCCGGGTTTACATAAGCCACGCACAAATTTAGGAGAATATATGGTAAAGTCTGTTAGGGAATCAATTGGTGGTGTTGATACCTGTTTATTGGTTGTTAATGCGGGCGAAAAATTGTTACCTTCAGATATTGAGTTTATAGATAAATTTAAAGCCTCTAATATTCCTGCAGTTTTAGCTATTAATAAAATTGATTTACTGATAGATAAATCCAGTATAATGGAGCAAATAGAAGAGTATTCAAGAATTTTTAAATTTGAAGCGGTTATTCCGTTATCTGCAAAAACTGGAGATGGCGTTGATGAGCTGATTAATGAACTTAAAGGGCTCGCAGCTCCATCGGAACATTTTTTTGATAATGATGCGTTAACAGACCAACCGGAAAGGGTGGTTGCTGCAGAGATAATAAGAGAAAAAATTTTAAGGCTTACAGATAAGGAAATTCCACACGGTACAGCTGTAGTTGTGGAGAAAATGCGGGATAGAAAAGATAAGCCTGAAATAACTGATGTTGATGCAGTTATATATTGTGAAAAAAATAGTCATAAGGGTATAATTATTGGGAAGAATGGCTCTATGTTGAAAAGGATAGGAAGTTATGCGCGCAGAGATATGGAAAACTTTTTTTCATGTAAAATTAACCTTAATATATGGGTTAAGGTTAAAGAAGATTGGAGAAATAGGGAGTCAATATTAAGAAGTTTGGGGTATGATAATAAGAATTTCTCGGAAGAATAATTGATAATATTTACTACAAAATTTGGTCATATTTTTAAGTGTAGAAATCTCTTTAATGAGTATACTAAAATTTATAATTGTATACTGATGGAGGGATATTATGGACGAAGAAATGGCTTGGTCAAACTTTGTGAAAACAGGTAGTATTTCTGATTATTTAATATACAGTCGGTTTAAAAATAAACAAGAATTGGCTCCTCAGGAGGATACTATTGATGAAACTAAGCACGGACGGTCTAATTTTAAAGGAAATGAATATTTCTGATAATGATAAATTAATAACGATTTTAACAAGAAAAGAAGGTATTATAAGAGCGTTTGTAAGAGGAGCTAAAAATTTAAAGAGTAAAAATTCTGCGGCAACGCAGCTTTTGTGTTATTCCCGCTTTACTATTTATAAAGGGCGGGATAAATACATAATAGATGAATCTCAATTAGAAGAATTATTTTTTGAATTAAGAAGCGATATTGAAAAGCTTTCTATTGCGCAATATTTTTGCGAACTATGTATATCTGTTGTACCTGAGGAAACAGATTCTGAAGATTTCTTAAGGTTAATATTGAATGCGCTTTTTTTCCTTTGTAAGGATAAACTAGATAAGGAATTAATAAAGTCTGTGGTTGAAATGCGATTAATGTCTTTAGCGGGTTACACACCTAATTTGGTTTGCTGCAAAGAATGTGCAAAATATGAAGACAAACATATGTATTTTGTTCCGGAAAGTGGAGTTTTATATTGTGCATCGTGCTTTAAAAGGAATACCTATAGAGGACTTGGGATGGATATGGGAGTTTTAACTGCTTTACGGCATAGTATTTATTCTGAGTTTAAAAGTATATTTTGTTTCAGTTTACCATACAAGAGCAGAAAAATTTTATCAATGGTTACAGAAACATACGTTCGCTCAAAACTTGAAAGAACTTTTAGATCTCTTGATTTTTACACGCAAATTAAAACGGATTAATTTTAAGTGAGGTTTAATGTGGATAAAAATTATAAAAGTTTGGAATTAAATAAAATATTAGAATTACTTGCGCATGAGTCTTCTTGTGAGGACTCTAAAGAGCAGATAAAAGCTATTATACCTTCATTTGATTTAACTGAAGTTAACAATATGCTAATGCAAACTAACGATGCCCATATGTTAATTGGAAGGTTTGGAAGTCCATCTTTTGGTGGTTTGAATAATGTTAATAATTTTCTAAGACGTGCTCAAGCAGGCGGAACCTTAACTATGGGTGAACTTTTAAAAATATCTAGTATTTTAAGGATATTTCGTTCTTTAGTTGCTTGGAGAAAGAAAAGTGAATCTATAAAAACAGACCTAGATAAGTTTTTTGAAAATGTTAGTGCGAACAAATATTTTGAGGAAAAGATATTTAATTCAATATTATCGGAAGATGAAATGGCAGACAAAGCTTCAAAAGAGCTTGAAAGTATTAGGAAGAAAATTAAGGTTATAACTTCAAAGATTCGTGAAATTTTAGACAAAATAATACATTCATCAAAGTATCAAAAGTGTCTTCAAGATCCTATCGTAACTATTAGATCAGATAGATTCGTTTTACCTGTAAAATCAGAATTTAAATCTGAAATTAAGGGTTTAGTGCATGATACTTCTGCCAGTGGAGCTACTGTATTTATTGAACCTATGTCTGTGGTTGAAATAAATAA
>CAKSUE010000169.1 GCA_934501135.1 uncultured Eubacteriales bacterium
CTATATAGTATGCCAATTTTTCATTATTGGATACATAAATTTTATTGAGCTTTTCTTTTTTCCCTGAAATATATTCCCGAAACAATAACTAACATAATTGCTGATATAACCCTGAAAACTATAAGATATGTTCCCTCAAAAACATTTATATACGTAGCCTCATTTATTATCCAACATATACCCATAAATTCAAAATACAGGCTTATAATATAAAATACCGGATTAAGTTTTCTAGTTTTTATAAATAGCAAAGCACCTATTATCATCCACATTAAAGCATAAATATATCCCATATCTTCTCCTATTTATTAACCGAATTTGACTTATCTTCTTTTTCTGCAGTATCACTTGCCTGTGACTGTATATCTTTAGAATCAGAATTATAAATTTTTATTAACTTATATAATAAATATCCACCAAAAACAATTGTGCCTATGTAGTTAACCCAAGTCATAAAGTTATATTTAGGCCATATTTCAGATACTGCTAAACTTAGTATTGTCCATGATCCATTAAATAAAAAGAAAAAAGACATTTCTTTATAAAACCTACATTTGCGAAAAGGCGGCGTAAATAAAATTGTTGCAATGGCAAAACAAATTAAAGATGATATTACTGAAAACCACATAAATTATCCCCCCAACTAAGCAAAAATTTCCATATTTCTATTATACAAGTTAAGCCTCGTAATATCATAAAAAAATGAATTTCCTGCCAGTTTCTTAAATTCATTTATAAATAATATAGGATTAACATTATTTGTGTTACCAGCCGGTAAAGTTAAAAACAGTTTTATAAACCCGTCTTCATTTTTGAATTCAAATTTATTAAGTTCTGCTTTTAAATCTATAGTTTTAAAACCCGATTTAGTCTTCTTTTCAACAAATATGCTATCCTTTTCAAAAAATTCGTTTAACGATTTTGTCAATTCAGCTAATGCAATATTTTCAGGAGTAAAATCCACCTCAAATAATGCATAAGCAATTTCTTTTGGTTTCATCACCTGGTCTGTAACATCAAATACCCTAATATCCTCAGGTAAACACGAATTTAGCCTGTTTATTAATTCTTTTTTATCCATATTTTCTATGAGCCTAATATCCATAGATTCACGTTTGCCCTGTATTCCTAAAGAAAGTGGCAAAGCAAAAGTTATAAATGGATGTGGATTGAATCCTTCCGTATACCAAATAGGAATTCTCGCTCTATGTATAACTCTAGTCATGCACCTGTTTAGATCTAAATGAGAAATATACTTTGCACGATTAAGTTTGGTAAACCATATTCTAACGTTTTTCAAAGCATATCCCTCCTTTAAAACAGCTTGCCCCACACGCTGAGCACTTCTCTCGGCAATTTGGTGTTGTTTGGTTTTCATATGCCTTTTTACATTCACTTATAAAAAACTCTTTTTTTATTCCATAATCTATATGATCCCAAGGTAAGATTTCGTCAAACAACCTTTTTCTGTTTGCATAAAAGCTTGGGTCAAGTGAACATTTTTCAAACGCCCTCATCCATTTAACAATATCAAAGCAATTGTTCCAACCATCGAACTTACACCCGCTTCTAAATGCTTCTTCTAAAACATCACAAAGTCTTCTATCTCCCCTTGCAAAAACTCCCTCTAAAAAGCTCGTATCTGCATCGTGCCAATTAAAATTAATTTTCTTACTTTCAATTGAATTTCTCAAATGTTCCTGTTTCTTATGAAACACATCAATTGTATCCTGAGCTTCCCACTGAAAAGGAGTAAATGGTTTAGGCACAAACGATGATGCACTAAGCGTTACTTTCACGGCTTTGCCCTTTTGTCTATTAGGGTTTGAATAATATGTATCAACAACCGTTTTTCCTAGATCAGCAATACCTTTAACGTCATCTAAAGTTTCTGTTGGCAAACCTATCATAAAATAGAGTTTAACTGTCGACCAACCTCCACCAAATGCTTTATTACATGTATTTATAAGTTCTTCTTCTGTAACATTCTTGTTAATAACATCCCTTAACCTTTGTGTTCCTGCTTCTGGCGCAAAAGTCAGACCGCTCCTGCGGACAGTCTTCAGCTTCTTCACAAGCTCATCAGAGAATGCATCTACTCTCATAGATGGCAAAGAAACACTTACATTTTCTTTTTCAGTCCATTCTGTAAGAATATCTAAAAGTTCGTTTATCCTTGTATAATCGCTAGAGCTAAGTGAAGATAGTGATATTTCATCATAACCTGTGCTATCACAAATACTTTTGCACTGCATGTTAATTACATCCGGTTTTTTCTCTCTTGTCGGCCTATATATAAAACCTGCCTGACAAAATCTGCAACCCCTTATACAACCTCTAAGTATTTCTGCAACAGTTCTATCGTGAACAATTTCTATTAGAGGTACAATAAATTTATCTGGATAGAAAGATTTATTCATATCCATCATAACTCTTTTTCTTATAGTTTTAGGGACATTCCTGTTAGGTTTAAAACTTTTTATTGTTCCGTCTTCTTTATATTTAACATCATAAAACTTCGGAACATAAACGCCCTCAATATTGGCAGCTTCATTTAAGAATTCATCCCTTGTTGACCCTAATCTTTTATGTTTTCTATAAAGTTCAATAACCTCAAGGTCAACCTCTTCGCCCTCGCCAATAAAGAAAAGATCAATAAACTCTGAAATAGGTTCCGGATTACAAGTACACGGCCCACCAGCAACTACAATTTGGTTAAGACCTTTTCTATCTCTAGATCTTAATGGAATATTTGCTAAGTCTAACATATTAAGAACATTAGTATAACTTAATTCATACTGAAGAGTAAATCCTATAAAGT
>CAKSUE010000170.1 GCA_934501135.1 uncultured Eubacteriales bacterium
TACTGCAACGGATGGAAATCACGGCAGAGGTGTGGCATGGGCAGCAAATAAATTAGGTCAAAAAGCAGTAGTATATATGCCAAAAGGGTCATCTGAAGAAAGACTTAATAATATATTAAAGGAAGGTGCCACTGCAACAATAGAGGATGTAAATTATGACGAATGTGTAAGAATGGCCGCAAAAAATTCAAAAAAAATTCCTAATAGTGTAGTTATTCAAGATACTGCTTGGAAAGGATATGAAGAGATACCTTCATGGATAATGCAGGGATACGGAACTCTTTTACTTGAAGCGTCGGAACAACTTTTAGATTATAAATGTGATAGACCTACACATGTATTTGTACAGGCTGGAGTTGGTTCATTAGCGGGGACTGTTCAGGGATATTTTGCTAATTTATATCCGAATGATTGTCCTATAACTATTGTTGTAGAGGCAGAAAAAGCTAATTGTCTTTATAAGTCAGCATTGGCACATGACGGAAAAGCAAGGTTTGTTGGTGGTGATATGCAAACTATGATGGCTGGTCTTGCGTGTGGTGAACCTAATAGTATATCCTGGGAAATTCTAAAGTCCAAAACAGCTTGTTTTGTTTCTTGTCCAGACTGGGTATCTGCTCTTGGTATGAGAATACTAGGTGCACCGCTAAAGGGAGATTCACAAGTTATTTCGGGAGAGTCAGGAGCTGTAAGCATGGGCCTTTTATATAGTATAATGAAGGATTCATGTTTGGATGAATTGAAAAAAATATTGAAGTTAGATGAGAATTCTAAAATTTTGTTAATATCCACTGAAGGAGATACAGATCCGCATAATTATAGGGAGATTGTTTGGAAAGGCAAATTTGTAGATAATTAAATATATAATAAATATTACTTTTTAAATGAATCTTTTAGTATTTAAAATGGAGGCATTTTAATGAATTTTGAAATTATTAAAAAAACAGCACAAAACTATCAAAAAGATATGACTAGATTTTTAAGGGATCTAGTTAAAATACCAGGTGAAAGCTGCGGAGAAGAAAAGGTTATTAAACGCATAGAAAAAGAAATGAATGATTTAGGTTTTAATAAAGTAGAAATAGATAAAATGGGAAATATTTTGGGATATATGGGAACAGGAAAGACTTTAATAGCCTATGATGCACATATAGACACAGTAGGAATTGGAGAAAAGTCTAATTGGAATTTTGACCCATATGAAGGATATGAGACAGATACCGAAATAGGAGGAAGAGGTACTTCCGATCAGCTAGGAGGTATTGTCTCAGCGGTTTACGGCGCTAAAATTATGAAAGACTTAGATCTTTTAAGCGATGAATATACTGTTTTAGTAACAGGAACTGTTCAAGAAGAAGATTGTGATGGACTTTGTTGGCAGTATATTGTTAATGAAGATAAAATACGTCCTGAGTTTGTAGTAATAACCGAACCCACAAATGGCAATATTTATAGAGGTCAAAGAGGACGTATGGAAATAAGAGTTGAGGTAAAAGGAATATCATGCCATGGATCTGCTCCAGAAAGAGGAGAAAATGCTATTTATAAAATGGCTGATATTTTACAAGAAGTCAGAGCATTAAACGATAATCTACATTATGATGAGTTTTTAGGAAAAGGTACATTGGCTGTTTCTGAAATATTTTTTACATCTCCATCAAGATGTGCAGTCGCTGACATGTGTGCAATATCAATAGATCGACGCTTAACGGATGGAGAAACATACGAAAGTGCTCTGCAGGAAATTCGTGAACTTCCAATGGTGAAAAAATATAATGCTGAAGTTACTATGTATAAATATGATAAGCCCAGCTGGACGGATTTAACATATCCTACAGACTGCTATTTCCCAACATGGGTAATTCCGAGAGAACACGCAGCAACCGAAGCTATGGTAGAATCATATAGAGGTATGTTTGGAGAACCGAAGGTTGATAAATGGACGTTTTCAACTAATGGAGTTTCAATAATGGGCAGATACGGCATTCCTTGTATTGGTTTTGGACCAGGAAAAGAAGAGGAAGCGCATTCACCTAATGAAAAAACATGGAAAGCTGATCTTGTAAAATGCGCAGCAGTATACGCAGCATTGCCTACATTATATTGCAAATAACACTTTAAAGTTATTATTTGATCTATTAGAAGGAGACTATTAAAATATGACAGATAAGAAAAATATAGAAGAACTAATTAAAAAACTGGGAACACTTAATTATAAAGGATTATATAATGATGATTTTTTCTTAACTTGGGAAAAAACAGATGATGAATTAGAAGCTATTTTCACAGTTGCAATGACTCTAAATCAAATGAGAAAAGAAAACATCTCAACTAAGGTTTTCGATAGTGGTTTAGGAATATCTTTGTTTAGAGATAATTCTACCAGAACACGATTTAGTTTCGCTTCAGCATGTAATCTTTTAGGGCTTGAGGTTCAGGATCTTGATGAAGGTAAATCTCAGGTTGCACATGGCGAAACAGTAAGAGAAACTGCAAATATGATTTCATTTATGGCCGATATTATTGGAATAAGAGATGATATGTATATAGGAAAGGGTAACACATATATGCATGAAGTTTCTAAAGCTGTCCAAGAAGGTTATAGAGATAACGTTTTGGAGCAAAGACCTACTCTTGTTAATCTTCAATGTGATATTGATCATCCTACTCAGGTTATGGCGGATACTTTGCATCTAATAGAAGAATTTGGTGGAATTGAAAACCTTAAAGGTAAAAAGATTGCTATGACATGGGCGTATTCTCCATCATACGGCAAACCTCTTTCTGTTCCTCAAGGTGTTATAG
>CAKSUE010000171.1 GCA_934501135.1 uncultured Eubacteriales bacterium
CTTCTACGCGTTCTAAAACATTATTACGTACATTAAGTTTACCACGACCGCGATCAAAACTATCGCTTGTTACTCCCACAATAAGATAATCGCCTAATTCTTTTGCTCGCCGAAGGAGATTGATATGACCTTCATGAAGAAGGTCGTAGGTGCCATATGTGATTACTTTTTTCATATGTTTATTTTCATTTTTAACATTCTTGCAATTCTTTCACAAAAACAGCCTTCTGTATATTTATTATACATTGGTTGTAATCTTTGTCTTAATTCTCTAGTTATATCTTTTTCTTGAGATACATCTAAAATGAATTGCCTAAAATCTGATTCATTAAATATTTTACTACCTGGCAACACCTCTAGAGGTTTTTTAAAAACAAACCCCCTAGCACCACCATACTCATTAATATCAGATAAAATAAAACCTATAGGTTTGTTAAGAACCAAATAATCGCAATAAACAGATGAAAAATCTGTAATTAAAGCATCTGTATAATGAAGAATATTATATAATTGAATATCTTTCTTAAGAAGAATCTGATGAGGCAAATTAATTATATTGCTCAACTGAACTTCTTGCAATTGATTTTTATCAGAAGGATGAGGCTTAACAATTAACAACATCCCTAACTTTTTAAAATATTCATTCCATACTTTTAAAGACTTTTCATCTGTAAAATCAATGAAATCATCTTTAAAAACATTGTGTATAGAATCAATATATCCACCTCCTGTAGGTTGTCTAAAAGTAGGGAGATACATTATTATCTTCTTATATTTGTTAATATCTATACCAAGTTTATCCATAGAATCATTTTCATTAAGTAAAAAATCAATTCTAGGATAACCTGTAACTATTACATCGCTACTTGAACGACCAAAACTTTTTGCTACTATGTCAATGTAATAATCAGAAGGAGCAGAATAACTAGTTACAGTAGAATTGTAATACTTATTTTTTATTGGGTTCTGCATACATGCAATCTTCTTCAACATAGTTCCATGCCAGAAACAATGAAAAACTTGTCTTTTTTTATTAGCCCACGAAAATGCACCATGTGTAGAAAACAAATACTTTGATGATAAAGTATGATAAATATAAGATAGTTTATTAGCCTTTTTAACAAAAATAATATTGTTATCCTCATAAGTTGATGGAATCGTATTTACAGCCCAATAAATCTTATAATTACTATTTTTTAACAGATAATCGGACATTGCTCTACAATTATCACTATAATCAGGATAACTATCAAAAAAAACTTTATTCTTTTTTATTAGTATAAAAATACCAATAATAATATGCACAAATTCTATTAGATTATGCGCTATCTTTCTTAAATATTCTTTCATTATCAAATATTAACCAAATAAAATAATTCACAATCAACAACCATCATGAAATCATCTCAAGTGTTTAACCAAATCCTTAGCCTTCTGATATTCCTGAGGAGTACCTATATCAATCCATGTTCCATTAAGCGGATAGCGGATAACTTTCTTGCCTTGAGCGATAAGCTTCTCTATAAGATGAGTGGCATGGAAGAATGTGTCTTCAGGAATTTCAGCAAGAGCACGCTTCTTTATAAGATAGATACCTGCGTTGGCATAGTAATTATACTTCGGCTTCTCTAAGAGACCTTTGATATTACGACCATCAAGGTCTAAGATGCCAAGTTCTATACTTATATTATATGGAACGGCTGCTACCGACATTTCTGCATCATTCTGTTGGAAATGAAGGAAGAAATCCTCATAATCAATGTTTGTGAAGAGGTCGGAATTCATCACAAGGATAGTATCATTATAGAATGTATCTACAAACTTGATACTTCCTATTGTTCCAAGGAATTTCGGTTCACGAAATGTACGTACCTGAACACCATTGCGAGACGCAGCAAAATGTTCTTCCAATTGCTCTGCAAGATAATTTACCGTCACATTTATATGCTCTACGCCATACGAAATCAGACGGTCTACATTATGATCGATAATACACTTTCCTCCTACTTCCAACAATGGCTTAGGAGTTTTTTCCGTTAAAGGGCGAAGACGTTCACCCTTTCCTCCAGCCATAAGAACTGCATCAATAGGAAGCTTTGACTTGAACTTATGCAAGTTTATGACATCCACTACATGCTTTTGCTCATCCAAGATAGGAATAAACATGATACGTTGATCACGGAATGATTTCAAATGTGCTACATCAAAATTAGTTTGGTTGATAAACTTAAAATCGTGGTGCATTATCTTACACACAGAATCCGTCAATTCTGCTCCAGCAATAAGACCTCGACGAATATCTCCATCCGTAAGTGTACCTATAATCTCCTGTTCTGAATTTATTACAACAAGGGATTCACCGTCATGCGTAATATCATTAATTGCAATCAGCGCATCCTTAATTGTAGAAAATTCGTTTATTATAAATTTCTTATTCATACTCTATGGTTATTATTTTGTTAATATCAACCTATCTTATTCCTCTTTATCGCCTCAATTAACATAAAGTCATAAATATCATCAATATCGATTGACGTTTCTTTAGACATTACATATTTAACACGTTTATCAAAACCGCCTAAGCCTTTTTGCTTAAGAGCTTCAATATTAATTACATAGATGGCACCATTGAACTCATAAAATGTAGGTAGAGACTGACGACCACCTGCATGTTTGTTATATACAAGTTCTACGAAGCCATCATTATTGTCATTACATAACACTGCAGGAGCATGTGACTTTGTTACAGAGACTACCATATCAATATCATCTCTATATAAAGTAATTGCCTCCTTTACTT
>CAKSUE010000172.1 GCA_934501135.1 uncultured Eubacteriales bacterium
TAGGTGCTGAAGTTACAGTTCCTACTCTTGACGGTAAGGTTAGCTACCATGTGCATGAAGGAACCCAAGTTGGTGACGTATTTAAACTAAAAGGAAAAGGAATTTCTCATCTTAGAGGCAAAGGCCGCGGAGATCAATATGTTAGGGTTACTATAGAAATTCCAAAAAACCTTTCTTCTAAACAAAAAGAACTATTAAGAGAGTTTGATGAAGTTTCTGTAGATAAAAACTACCAAAAAAGAAAAGGATTTTTTGATAAATTAAAAGATATGTTTGAATAAATTAACTCTTTGATAAAAAATAACCGATGAGAACTACTCATCGGTTATCTTTATATAAAAATACTATATATAAAATTAAAGTCTGTTTTTCTTCCAATCATTTAAGGTCTTAATATAATTTTCTCGGTTTATAAAAACATGTTAGTGCTCATTATATCAACTATTTTTTAATCTTGTATAGAAACCAAATCATTCTTACTTTACCCATTTTAAAAGCTTTTAAGCGCTTTTTTTGTTCATCATCAAGTAAATCAGCTTTAACATTAGAAATAATATCTTTTACCCAATCCGATTTAAGGATTGATTTAAGGTTAGAAAACACCTCGCCTGAACTCCCCAATAATTTAAATGCTTCAAAAAACATTTGAGATACAACCACAAATTGATACTTATACACTTCAGACAACATAGTGTCCGGCACCGACCACTTCTTTAGATATTTTATTTGGGTTCTACAATAATTAGCAAATACATCAAAAGAACTATAACTAAAATCAAAAGCTTCATTATATGGTTTTACTCTGTAAACAAATAAGTCTACATCTCTAACTAAAATTGTTTCTGCATTGTCAAAGACAAAAAGTGTAGATTCTAATTCGCTATTTATATCTTTTTTTCTATGTAAATCGAGCTGAATATTTTTAATAAATTCAGTTCTTAATAATACAGATTTAAAAATATGAAAATTATTAGGCATAATTATCTTGCTCATTATTTCATCATTTTTAATTCCATCAAACTCGCACATATCTTCAAATAAACATTTAAAGCGTTTAAGGTTTTTGTCTGGGTTCATAATACTGTAATTAAACATTATTATATCGCTCTCCGACTGACCCACTATAGCCATAACTTTAGATAACGAGTTCTTTTCCAGGCAATCGCATGCATCTAATATTACTGTATATTTACCTGATACATAATCTAAAACATTATCGCTTAGCTTTCCCTGTTCCTCATAAAAGATTTTAATTCTTTTATCTTTTTCAGAATATTTAAGCAATAAATTATTTTTATTCTCGTCTTTTTCTCCTGCTAAAACAAAGACTTCCAAGTCTTTCCCCATATATGCACAAATTGATTCTATACATTCATCAAAATTGTCAATAAAATCTCTAACCTCAATAATGACACTTAGCCTTGTCACTTAGCCACCCTCTTTATTTAATACGTCTTTTTAACAATCTACCTTTTTAAAGGTTCTTTTATATTTAATTCATTTAAAGAAGAACCTAAATTATTCTTAATAATTTAATCCATTCCGAAACAGATGCATCGCTTGGCATTCTAAAATCTCCTCTGGGAGAAAGCGATACACTTCCTACTTTAGGGCCATCCGGCATGCAAGATCTTTTAAACTGTTGTGCAAAAAATCTTTTAATAAATATTTCAAGCCATTTCTTTATTATATCCCTTGTATATATTCCCTTAAATGCAATTTCTGCGATTCTTAATATTTTTTCTGGCTTAAACGCAAGCCTTATAAAATAATACAAAAAGAAGTCGTGAAGCTCATATGGTCCAACAATTTCTTCTGTTTTCTGAGATATCTTGCCCTCTTTAGGTGGCAATAGTTCTGGACTAACAGGAGTATCTAAAACGTCCTCAAGGACTTCTCTACTTTTGCCCTCAGAGATATCAGCCTCATATCTCACTAAAGATCTAACCAACGTTTTAGGTATAGATGTATTTACACTATACATTGACATATGGTCACCATTATATGTTGCCCATCCTAATGCAAGTTCCGAAAGATCGCCTGTCCCCACAACTAGCGCACCTTGCTGATTAGCTATATCCATAAGCACTTGTGTTCTCTCTCTTGCTTGAGCATTTTCATAGGTAATATCATGGTTATCCTTATTGTGAGAAATATCCTTAAAATGTTGAAGTACAGAATCTGCTATAGATACTTCTTTTAACGTCACCGAATACGCTTTTGCTAATTTTTTAACGTTATTATATGTTCTAGAAGTTGTTCCAAAGCACGGCATAGTAACCGCAATAATTCCGGATCTATCTAAATTAAGTTTATCGAATGCATGGACCATTACAATTAATGCTAATGTTGAATCTAATCCACCAGAGAGGCCTAAAACGGCTTTTTTAGCATTAATATAGCTTAATCTTTTTGCTAGACCCATAGATTGAATAGCAATAATCTCTGAACATCTGCTGTTAAGAGTAGATTTATCTGAAGGTACAAATGGATTTTTTTCAAATGTTCTTGTTAACTTAATATTCTTTTCTTTAAACTCAAAATATATCTCATTCGCTACACAAGAAGTCTTGCAGGTAGTGTTTCTTCTTCTTTCAGTTTCCAGCCTTTTTAAGTCGATCTCTGTATATATAACACCACTGCTGAATAAAGGAGATTCCTTAAGAACTATACCATTTTCTACAATAAAATTCTGCCCCGAAAAGACCAGATCTGTTGTAGATTCACCAAATCCAGCATCGGCATACAGATATGCAGAAATTAGCTTTGCAGACTGATTTTTAA
>CAKSUE010000173.1 GCA_934501135.1 uncultured Eubacteriales bacterium
CACTCCAATTATATTCATTTCTACAATTGGCAATAAAAAAGGTTTCGGTTTTTAACCGAAACCTTTTAAGCCTTTTGCAAGTTTGCAAAATTCGCCATTAGTTTTTTAATACCTATATTATCGAATTCTATGGAAACTAAACTGTCGTTTCCCATCTTTGTAACAGATATAACTGTACCTTCTCCAAATGTTTTATGGTTCACTCTATCTCCCGAAACTAATAATATTGGACATGTCTTTTTTACCTTTTGAGTTTGACCAAAGCTCCTAGCTGAACTTGTTGTTTTTGCCCTTGTCTCATTATAAGACAAACAATTAATTGAACCTGGTTCTGGCTTTTTCCAACTTGCTGCTCCAACTGCTTCTATGTATTCTTTTGGTATTTCTCTTGCGAATCTAGAAAGTTTATTTCTAGATGTACTTCCAAAAATCATTCTGCTCTCTGCATTTAATATATATAGCTCTTTCCTTGCTCTAGTAATTCCAACATAGGCCAAACGCCTTTCTTCTTCAATTTCCGACTGATTATACATTGCTTGTATTCCAGGAAAGATCCCCTCTTCAAAACCCGGTAAAAATATAACTGGAAATTCTAGACCTTTCGCAGAGTGTAATGTCATTAAAATTACAGTATCGGCACTTGCATCATAGTTATCAATATCTGTCATTAAAGATACTTCTTCCAGAAAACCAGCTAAGGTTGCATCCTCTCCATTATCTTCTTCATACTTTATAATATTTGATAAAAGTTCATTGATATTCTCAACTCTATTTTCACTATCATCTTTTTCTGCCACAACAGACATCACATAGCCCGTTTTATCTAATATAAGCCTATATAATTCACCTAAAGAAACTTTTTCGTCTTTGGATGCCTCTATTAATTCATCTATTAAACCTGAGAAATTCTTAAGTTTTGTTGCTGCCCTTTTAAGTTCTTCAAACTCATCTGCTCTTCTAATTATATCAATAAGACCCTCACCCAATTCAGCTGCAATCTGCATCGCTTGAGATAATGTCCTATCACCTATTGACCTTTTAGGCTGATTTATAATTCTCCTAAGTCTTATCTCATCATACGGGTTATTTATAACACTTAAATATGCTATCATATCTCTTATTTCCCGTCTTTCATAGAACCTGTGGCCACCTATGATTCTATATGGTATGCCTGATTTAACAAATACTTTTTCTATTGTATTTGATTGTGAATTCATTCTGTATAAAATAGCGAAATCCGAGTACTTAGCACCCTTTGAAACAGAATCAAGTATAGTTTCTGCTATATATCCAGCCTCTTCATGCTCATTTAAGGTTGTGTGCAAAAACACTTTTTTACCTTCATTATTGTGTGTCCATAATTTTTTGCCTTTTCTATTGATATTATTTTCAATAACTGAGTTTGCTGCATTTAAAATATTCTGAGTCGACCTGTAATTCTGCTCAAGTCTTATAACTTTTGCATTCGGATAAGTCTTTTCAAAATCTAATATGTTTTCTATTGTAGCTCCTCTAAATTTATATATGCTCTGGTCATCATCCCCAACAACGCACAAGTTTTTATACTTACCTGCTAACATATTAATAAAAACATATTGAACATGATTTGTGTCTTGATATTCATCTACTAATATATATTGGAACTTATTTTGATACTGCTCTAGAACATCAGGACATTTTTTAAACAACAATATTGTATTATAAAGCAGATCATCAAAATCCATCGCATCTGCTTTTACCAATTCCTTTTGATAAATATCATATATATCTGCTATTTTATCTTGCCTAAAGTCTCCTTCTGCACACCTTTTATATTCCTTTGGTTCTATAAGATTATCTTTTGCCCTAGATATTTCAGACATTACAGATTTATAAGGAAGAAATTTATCATCTATATTAAGTTTTTTCTGACAGTCTTTAATCAATCTCCTAGCATCATCTGTATCATAAATTGTAAAATGCTTTGTATATCCAATTTTATCTGCATAATATCTTAATATTCTAGAACAAGTTGAATGAAATGTAGATGCCCATATATCTTTTCCATCACTTCCCAGCCTAGCAGAAAGTCTATCCTTCAGTTCACCTGCTGCTTTATTTGTAAAAGTGATTGCTAGTATCTGCCAAGGTTTAGCTTTATTAACTCCTATTTTTTCTAGCAACAATCTATCCATTTCTTTATTTGAATTAACACAATCGCTCATTTCCTGAATGTCTACATCTGTAATATTATCAGAAATTTCTTCACTACAATATGCATTCCCATATTTTATTATATTTGCAATTCTATTTACAAGAACAGTTGTTTTTCCGCTTCCTGCACCCGCCAATATTAACAATGGACCCTCGGTATGGAAAACTGCTTCCTTCTGCATATCATTCATTTTTTCAAAATCTTTTTCTATAATCTTTTGCCTAAGCTTTAAAAACATATTGCATTTAGATTTATCCATACAAGCACCATCCAAATAAATTTTTTATAATACAACCCTAAAAATTTTACATCTATTAATCAAACACAATAAAACCCACGTTTTTCAATTATACTATAACAAACAAATTCTTTCAACTTTCTTTAATAAACAATAAAAAAGGGTTTAACACCCTTTTTACAAAAACAATTATAAAATTATTTCACCATACACAGTACCATGTATACCGGCAGCATTTGATTCATCTGTGTCAATATGCATGGCAGCAGAAAATTTATCGCTAACCCTCACTACTACATCTTCAAATATCAGAGATCTTTCATCTGTTTTCACCCTAACAGAGACAACT
>CAKSUE010000174.1 GCA_934501135.1 uncultured Eubacteriales bacterium
GGCTGAAAATGAAAATATTGTAGTTATAGATGCAGATCTATCAAAACCAAATGGCGTCGCTGGTCTTAGAAAAAAATATCCCGAACGTGCATTTGATGTTGGTATTGCAGAACAAAATATGGCTTCAATAGCTGCAGGTATGAGTAGTTATGGATTTATTCCCTTTATTACCACATTTACCCCTTTTGCCAGCAGACGTATTTGTGACCAAATAGCAATATCAATAGTATATGCTAAACAAAACGTCAAAATCATTGGATCTGACCCTGGTATAAGTGCTGAATTTAACGGTGGAACTCATATGAGTGTTGAGGATATTGGCGTCTTAAGGAGTATTCCTGATTTAGTAATATTCGAGCCTGTGGATGCCGTGCAATTTAAAAAATCTCTTCCTCAAATAGTCAATTATAATGGCCCTGTTTATATTAGAATGTTCAGAAAAGAAATTCCAAATGTTTTCGATGAAAGTTACGAATTTGATTTGTTCAAGGCCTCTAAACTACAAAACGGAAATGATCTTTCAATTTTCTGTTCTGGATTAATGGTTCAAGAAACTATGGAAGCCAACAAAATATTAAAAGAACAAGGCATTAACGCTGACATTATTAATATTCATACAATTAAACCTATAGATAAACAAGCTGTAATTGAATCTGCTAAGAAAACAGGTGCTGTATTGACTGTAGAAAACCACAATGTTATTGGTGGGCTAAAATCTGCTGTTAGCGAAGTTTTAATAGAAGAATACCCTGTACCTTTAAGAGCTATTGGTATAAAGGATAAGTTTGGACAAGTTGGTAAGCTACCTTATTTAAAAGAATTTTATAAAATGCGTGCAGAAGATATTGTCGACTCTGCAAAAGAAGTAATATCAATGAAAAAGTAAAAAAATCCCTCACGTTATTCGTGGGGGATTTTTGTTTTATACACTAGATTTTATTAATTTTTTGTTAAAATCCTGACAATTAGACATTTTCTCCTTCTTTAATAAGCATGGATAATTCTGATTGTTCAGACCTTTTGCAGACATTCTCCAGCTGCTATTTATAGTTAGAATAGGCCCTAAGGCTACTGTTAATACTTTATTATTCAAGACGAGCGCCTCCTTTATTGGTTCATTGTAATATATTGTTAGTATTATAAACCTTTTTGGGCGCTTTGTCAATATGTAAACTGCTAAATTTTTAATTTTTTATGCCATTATTTTGAACAAATTAGTATAATATTTCTGTGGTCTATGATCATTAAATGAAAATATTCCATATAATCTGGGAATACCTATATGTATTTTTATTCCAACATGTCTATATCCCCATAAAGCAAAAGGTATTTTGGTTACTATATCGTTACTGTTATCTACTCTAAATGTTTTAAATACCCTTTTATTGTACGATTTTTTAAATGCTCTATTACCAATTCTAGGGCAACCAAACAAAAAGACCTCATAATCTTTGCGAGGGAAATTATACTCCAGATCAACAGCACAAAGAACAGCCAGTGCTGCACCATAAGAATGCCCCATTACGTTTACCTTTTTTATTTCTGGAGTAACATATTTATGAATTCTATCTCTAACATTCTTGCATTTATAGGCATCTATAAAGCCTGAATGGACACGTATTTTAGATGAATAGTTACCATATGGAATAACTTTTTTCCAAAATTTTAGATCTGTTATACGGTCCTTATTTGAGTTAGTACCCCTAAAGGTTATATCTAGTTCGTCGTTGTATATGCGTATATAGCATTGAATATCTGTTTTTTTATCATCTATTATGTATAATGTTTTATCATCTAATTTAGGTTGAATTTTTTTATATGCCAAAGATGAATATTCCAACATTTCAATCATTTTTTCCTTATTCATTGTATCACCCCTTAACATTTTATGCACAATGTTATAAAAATGTAAGGAAACAAATTAAAAAAGGGCAAAAAAATGGTATTGATACAATTTAATGTATCAATACCAAATAAATTAATAAGTTTGCTTTTTCTTTTTAATAATAAATATTACTGCAACTATAACTACAGCAGAGACAGACAAAATAACTATATAAGGTATAAGATTTGTTGTATCACCTGTTGAAAATATTTTCGAGATTCCTTTATGAGTACCTTCGGCAGGAGTAGGCGTTTTTTCCGCTTCAACAACCTCTACATATAAATCAATATCATATGTAATATCTTTTATCTCAAAAGTATTATTTACAATTTTATCTGTAACATCTTCACCATTTATTGTAATTTTATTTATTCTTAAATTAGAATCTGGCGGCAACTTTATAATGGCATTACTATGGTCATCAACAAGTATTAAAGCACCGTTATTGTATGGGCTGTCGTTAATTAATATTGGGCCTTGTCCCTTTAAAGTAAGATTAATATTATGCTTTGCAGGAACATCGGTTGTAAACGTTGCCGATTTCTCTTCAGCGTTAACGCATAAGGCCAGTGACGACAAACAAGTTAAGAAAATGGCAATAAACAAATACAAGGATTTTTTCATAATTTCACCAACCTTTAATAATTTTAGGCAACATATTCAATATCAAACGTAAGAGTTACGTCATAGCTACCACTTTTAGCATTATTCCAAGCTTCATTGGTAATGTCGATTCTTAGTGGGTAACTATCCACAGCATCGGAACCATTGTAAAATCTGCAGCTAGTAAACTTTGAATTATCAGATATTTTATTAAGAGTAAATGGGATAGTATAGTTGTTGTTCAAAGTATTGGTTAAAACTTCAGGGTTACTAAGCGAAACAGAAACAAAGC
>CAKSUE010000175.1 GCA_934501135.1 uncultured Eubacteriales bacterium
CCAGCAATATCACGCCCTAAAATAACAGTTAATTTACTATTAGAATTACAAAACTCACGAGAACTAATTAATTCGCGCATACGAACAACATTAATAACTTTATTAGGAACTTCAACACCAACAGCAGCTTTCCCTGGTATGGGAGCCTCAATACGTACCCCAGACGCAGCCAAATTTAAAGAGATATCATCAGCCAAATTTGTAATTTTACTAATTTTAACTCCCGCAGCTGGCTGAAGTTCATACCTTGTAACTGCTGGCCCCCTGCTTATATCTATAACTTTAGTTGACACATTAAAGCTTTTTAATGTATCAACAAGCATTTGTCCGCTTGTCTTGAGCTCATTCTGTATATCGTCATTTTTGACACCTTTAGATTTTTCTAGAAGTGTAATAGGAGGGAAGAAATATTTATTGTTAGTAATATCGCTATTACTGCATGTAGAGGTTTGCATATTTTGTTCTGACTCGTTAATATTGCTATTATACAATTCATTGTTCTTTTTAATAAATGCTTCAGCAGCAATGTCTGCAGAGTTATCACTATTATTTGCACTTGAAAAAACATTTTTTAGCTTTTCTAATTTATCATTTTTTACAGTTTCTTTATCCGATGGTACTGATTTTACTGGATGATTTGGCATGTCATCAATAGGAATATCAATTCTTGTGTTTTTTGATTTAGATTTTTTCACTGGTTTAGTAACTTTAACCTTTTCAGGTACTTCAATATCCAAATTATTTTGTTTTTTAACAGGCCTAAATATAAACTTAAAAAATTGAAGAAGAGTTACTCCAGTAAGAAGCATAATTGAGCCAAACAAAAGTATTATTGTTACAATACAAGCACCAATATTTCCAAATGCATATACTAGTGGAATTCCTAACAAACCACTGAAAAATCCCGAACCTTTATGAATCAGATTTATTGTTTTGTTAGATCCTATTGAATATAGTTCACGAAGTTGAAACCAATATGAATGATTTAAATTATGGTGGTTGGGATTGAACACATAGAAAGATGTACACACAAGAATAATAACCACTATAGATAAACAAATTTTAATAGATGTATTATCGTTTGATTCTTCCTTAGATGTAACGAAAGATATATACATCAATAGAAAAGGCCACAATATAGCAGCATTACCAAAGACACCCCATATAAAAGTATGTATGGCATTCCATATATTTTCTCCAGGAACTATAATTAAAAATAAAAGTAAAATTGAAAAAGAAAATAAAATTATGGCAACAGTCTGATTATTAGACTTAGCTTTAGTTTGTTTATTATTAGCAGCTTTTGGTGCTGATTTATTTTTTTTGTTACGAGACACAGGCCTGCCTCTTTTTTTAGAGGTAGGCCTTGAAGTTTTATACGGCATGGTTAATCACCTTATTAGATATTAAGTTAAAGTGGGAGACCTGTAAATATATTCATATTATTAGATTTTTCAATAAAACATATGATAATTGTCGCTATACCACAAACTGCAGTATATAATATGAATATCCACATTTTGTCTGTTGCTAATAACCATTTAAATAGTTTTATAGCAAGGAATCCAACAATAGCAGAAACAACAACCCCGATAATTACAGGCATTACGCCTAAACCAAAATCTCCAGTTTCTGCAACGTCTTTTAGCTCAAGTAACGCAGCAGCTAATATTGATGGAATACCAAGAACAAAAGAATAATCTAGTGCGGTTTGCTTGCTTATACCTCTAAGAAGACCAACCGATAAGGTGGATCCAGAACGCGATAGCCCGGGAAATATTGCAGCCAAACATTGCATTATACCTACTAAAATTGCATCTATAGGGTTATAATATTTTCTTCCGTGGTCTTTAGATGCATGATTCTTTTTATGCTCGTATTTTGCAGAAGTTTTTTTATTTGCCCACACACCCAGAGTTAATAGAATGCTTGTTGCTAAAAGAGATAATCCTACAACCATCAAGTTTCCTTCATTTGCCCATTTTTCAGACAAATCTTTAAACGATAGATCTGTGCCCGGTATAGGTAAGAATAAGATAAACAATGGAATTAATCCTATTATTAGCATTATAACTAACCTTTTGTCACGGTCAAGGTTTTTCCATTTAAAGTTGCCTTTAAAAACGTCAGCAATCATAGAGAAAAATGCTTTTAATAATCTTATAACCAATTTATAATATACGGCTAATACAGCTATAAGTGTTCCTAGATGTAACATAACATCGAAAAATAGATTATTTCCATGCACACCTAAAACATGCTGCGAAAGTACTAAATGTCCGCTACTCGATACAGGTAAAAATTCTGTTAATCCCTGCACAATCCCTTGGATAATTGCGTCTAAAATGCTCATAAAATCCTCCAATTATGTAAATAAAATAATTTTATATGTAATTCCGAAAACCTCAAATAAGATTTCCGGAAATATACTACTTTTTCTTTGTTGTTTTTTTATTACTTTTTTTCTTTTCTTTTGTACTATCTTTAGTGTTGCTTTTTGAACTGGAATTTTCATTGCCTTTATCTTCCTTGGCCTCATCTATTATACCATACAAACAAGAAAGTGCATCAGAAAGATTTCCAAGACAATCAATAAGTCCTTCTTCAACAGCGTCTTTGCCATCTAAAACTGTACCAATATCCATAACCAGTTCGCCAGTATTCATTGCAAGTTCATAAAATCTTTCAGGAGAAATGCTTGAATTTTGGGATACAAAATTAGTTATACGTTCTTGCATTCGTTGAAAATACTCAAATGTTT
>CAKSUE010000176.1 GCA_934501135.1 uncultured Eubacteriales bacterium
ATTTAAAGTACATATGAAATTGACATTTGATCATACCATTATATAATTTTCGCCTTTTATCAGATTTTCTTCCAAAGAAATGTTCAAAGTCTTCATCTGGGGTAATAATATAATAGTTGTATCCTTTTTTCACTTTAAATACTTTTCCCATTAATGAATATATTTTTTGAGCTTGAGTTACGTCTAAAAGCCTCTGTCCATATGGAGGGTTACATATAACGGTGCATTTATCAAACTCTTCTTTAAAATCCTTAATATCACGTTTAAATATTTTTATTTTAGATGATACTCCAGCTCTTTTTGCGTTTTCTTTAGTAAGAATCAGAGCGTTTTTATCTATATCATAACCAATTGCTTCAAAAGATACATCTTTGTTAATAAGATTTATGGCGCGAGCCTTTTCATATTCAAATGCTTTTTTATATATGTCATTCCAAGTTTCAGATGTAAACTTTCTATTTATTCCGGGAGCGATGTTCATAGCCAATAGTGCAGACTCAATTAATATTGTGCCCGAACCGCAAAAGGGGTCAATTAAGTTAGTATTTTTATTTACAAATGCGAGATTAGCCATAGAAGCTGCCAACGTTTCTTTAATAGGGGCCTCTGTAGAGATTATACGGTATCCGCGCTTATGTAGACCTTGTCCAGAAGTATCAATCATAATATTTACTTGGTCTTTCATTATAAGAAATTGAATTTGGTATAGATTTCCAGTCTCTTCGAACCAAGAAATATTATATTTTGACTTTAATCTTTCAACAATAGCCTTCTTAATAATGGACTGACAGTCAGGAATACTATAAAGTTTGGAATTTATGGAACTTCCCTTAACAGGAAAAGCATCTTTTTTGCCAATCCATCGTTCAAATGGAATAGACTTAACTCTCTCAAATAATTCTTCAAACGTTGTAGCTTTAAATTCAGATAAAAGTATTAAAACCCTTTCTGAGTACCTTGAACCTATATTAATGCGTGCCATAATGTTAACATCTCCGCTGAACAATACCCTGCCATTTTGAGGTTCTACATTCTCAGCTCCCAATTTTTTTAATTCTTTTGAAACAAGTCCCTCAACTCCAAGCAAACAAGGACAAGCAAATTTAAATTTATCCATTGTAAAATGCTCCATTTTCAAAAATTAAGGGCAGACAACCATTGTCCGCCCTAATAGTTTTAATATTTTCTATTGTGCTTCGGGTTCTAATAATCCATATGATCCATTTTTTCTTTTATATACAACATTGATTTCATTGGTATCAAAGTTTCTAAACATATAAAATTGGTGACCAATTAAGTTCATTTGTAAAATTGCCTCTTCTACTTCCATTGGTTTAACAGGGAATTGTTTAGACTTTAAAACTTTGTAATCAGATTCTTCTTCAGGCTCAGAAAATTGTTCCTCAGACAAATAGTCATATAGAGACTGAGATTTTATTTTTTTCTCAAGTCTAGTTTTGTTTTTTCTAATCTGTCTGCTAAGTATATCAACAACTGTATCTAAAGCATCATTCATTTCACTGGCTGTGTTCTCTGCTCTATAGACCATACCATTATGTTTAATAGTAACTTCAACTGTTTGACGATTTTTCTCTAATGTAACAGTTACATTAGCCAGAGCATCATCACCGAAAATCCTATTAAATTTTGAAAGTTTTTTTTCTACTCTTTCTTTAAAGTTATTTTTTAGGGTTACTTTTCTACTCGTAATAGTAATTTTCATTTTTTATCCTCCTCTTAGAAAATAGTGAAAGATAAGAATAACACTATATTCTTAAATTATATGTATTATATCACAAATAACAAGAAAATAAAAGATATTTATTTTACTTATTTGTAAAAATATCAGATAAAGAGTAATTTTTTAATACTTAAAAAATTTGCAAACTAAGCTTGTAAAAATTAAGGTTATATGCTAGAATATATACTGTAGTTATCCGGGTGTGGCGCAGATTGGTAGCGCGCTTGAATGGGGTTCAAGAGGCCGCTGGTTCGATTCCAGTCACTCGGACCATAATAGTATATATCTTTTAATACATAAAGAAATCCCAGTAATGCTGGGATTTTAGTGTTTTTAGTGATGTTTTTAATACTGTGTTTTTTGAAAAAGCTAACTTGTTTTAAAAATTTTCCTTCTTGGGGTATGTAAAGTGTGTGCATACTTTCACACGGTTTAATTCTATAATATAAAAATGAGAAGTCTACTAAATGATAAGATAATAGACTTACATATAAAAAATAAATTATTAGAATTTTCTAAAAATAAATATGATAAGACATATTTAAAGGATAATAATTCTCATTATAATATATCACATTCAGAACGTATTGTATGTTGTTGTATTTCAGATAATGAAGTAGGTATAGATGTAGAAAAGATTGTTCCAATTGATTATGAAAAAATTATACAACGTTTTTCACGCAAAGGGAAAAGAATTACATAATGTCTGACCAAGATAAAGCTACAGGCCGTTTTTTGAAATTTGGGCAAAGAAGGAATCTTATATAGAATATTTAGGAAGAGGGTTGTCATTATCATTAAATGAATTTGATGTTTTTGATGTTTTTGATGATGACATAAAAAGTATGGTGAAATCTTTTTTTTAGGTAAATGAGTATTGTATTTCTTTATGCAGTGAATGGATGAGCTCTCTTTCTAAACTATTCAATGCTTGCTGTAATAATTTTTTTGGAAGATTATGCGAAAATAAAAATTTTTTCCTCAAAGGCCATGAATTTTAAGTATATTTTATGTCTG
>CAKSUE010000177.1 GCA_934501135.1 uncultured Eubacteriales bacterium
TAGGTGCAGCTCCAGTACCTGTGCCTCCACCCATACCAGCAGTAATAAACACCATATCAGTGCCCTTCAAAGCTGCGGCTATTTCTTCTCTGTTTTCTTCAGCAGCTTTTTGGCCTATTTCTGGCTTTGAACCAGCACCCTTACCATGTGTAATTTTTTCACCAATCTGTATTTTCTGCGTAGCTTTAGATCTAATAAGTGCTTGATGGTCGGTATTAACAGATACAAATTCCACACACTTTACGCCTGCATCTACCATACGATCTAACGCATTTCCGCCGCCTCCACCAACACCAATAACCTTTATTTGAACTATATTATCAAAGTCATTTTCCAATTCAAAAGACATAGTATTTCCCCCATTTTTAAACAATATTACAAACAAAAATCCCCAATTTATGCATACAAATTTTAATAATTACTATATTAACATTATTTTATAGAAATTTCAATATTAAATTTCCATTTATATTAACATAAAGGTGGGCAATATCACATACTTCTAATAGATAACCTTAAACTAAGTAATCAGGTGTAAAATATGTTTTATTATTTTGCACAGACAGTGAAACATCCAGTTTTCCTCTATCATTCTGTTGCAGTTCATCTCTTAAAATAACGGCTGCTGTTCTCAATTTATAGTTAGCATCGTCAGGAGAACCCAGCTCAATTTTAATTCTGTTATCATAATCCAAAAAAATATGCATAGGATTAGATAAATCTATAACTTTAACATTACTAATATCGCAATTCCTAACTTCATTCAACAAGTTTTCAAATAACACTTTATTTCCCTCATCATAAAATTCAATTTTGTTACCAATAACTGGATCTTTAAGAGAGGCGGACTTAACTATACACACATTTTCTACTGGATTAGATACTATATCAATAACTTTACCTTCTAAGTTTATAACTATATAGCCTTCTTTGCTTTCAATTTGAGCATCAGGGTAAGTTTCAGACACATTAATAATTATCCCATTGGGAATTTTCTTTGAAATAACAGCAGACCCAATATAAGGTAACGATTTTTCTATAGCATCCTCTCCACTTTTTGTTTTAGATAAAAATAGATTTTCTCCTTTTTTAACTCCACTTAATTTAATAATCTCACTCTTATCATATCTTGTTTCTCCTTCAACACCTATTGTTTCAATCTTAAATAATAATGTAAAAGATATAAATATTCCTACTCCTACCACAAGAAACAGTATTAAAGTATAAAATAAAAATATCTTAATTTTACGTTTGAATCTACTCGGGTTTCTCCTTTTTTTAATTTTGTTATGTTCAATAATATCATTGGTCTCTAGTGCTTGTTTCTTAATACCATTGCTCATAATATCAAATCCTTTTTATTTTTCCTCCTATAGAAGATAGTGTCTCCTCTATATTTTCATAGCCTCTATCTATATGATGAACACCACTTATCTCTGTAACTCCTTCTGCTGCTAAACCTGCAACTATTAAAGCCGCACCTCCTCTTAAATCTCCTGCTTTTACTGTTGTTCCTGACAGGTTGTTAACACCCTCAACAACAGCTACTCTGCTATCGACCTTAATATTTGCACCCATTCTTGAAAGTTCTCCTACATGTTTATACCTACTTTCAAAAATATTTTCAACAAAAACACTCGTTCCTGCCGACAATGATGTCATTGCCATAATAGGTGCTTGCGAATCTGTTGGAAATCCAGGATATGGCATTGTCCTTACAATTTTAATAGGATTAAGCCTATCTTCTGATAAAACAGAAATGCTATCATCAGAACAGATGACTTTACAACCTGCTTCTTCGAATAAAGGAACAATCGCATTTAAATGCGAAGGTATAACATTTTTAATAACCACATTTCCTTTTGAAGCTGCCACTGCTGCCATAAATGTAGATGCTGCAATTCTATCTGGAATGACTTTATGATCTGCTGGTACTAACTTTTTAACACCATCGATAGTTATAGTTCCTTCTCCAAATCCTGTTATCTTGGCACCACAGCTTATAAGAAAATCCGCTAAATCACAAATCTCAGGTTCACGAGCAGCATTAGTAATAACTGTTTGACCTTCTGCTAGAGATGCTGCAATCATTATATTTTCTGTTGCTCCAACACTTGGGAAGGACAACGCTATTTGCGCACCTTTTAATCTATCTCTAACTTTACAGTCCAATACACCATGATACTCTTCTATTATAAGTCCCATTTGTTCCAAGGCCTTTAAATGTAAATCAATAGGTCTAGGTCCTAATTCGCAGCCGCCTGGAAATGATAATGTTGCCCTGCCAAATCGTGAAATAATTGCACCCAAAAAAACTATAGATGATCTCATCTCTCTCATAAGATAATCAGGTATATCATTTCTAATAATACTGCTTGTATTTACAATTAAAGTATGGTCTTCTCGTTTGATCTTTGCTCCTAAATATTCAAGTATCTTAATGGTTACATCTACGTCAGAAAGTTTTGGACAATTATGTATTACACATTCTCCAGAACAACCAATTGTAGCTGATAGTATTGGAAGAATACTATTTTTGGCGCCATGAATAAAAATTTCTCCTTTAAGCTTATTTCCCCCTTGTATTTCAAGCTTTTCCACAAAAACACCCTCTCGCATTAGAATAAAAAGGTTTTTCCTTGATATACTATGCGAATTATTGTGTGTTGTGATTTTAGCTTGTACAAACAGTTTTTTTACTTTCACTCAATACATCTTTAATAACTTTGTATATTCTATCACATGAATCA
>CAKSUE010000178.1 GCA_934501135.1 uncultured Eubacteriales bacterium
TAAAACTAAAATCCGCATTTTTCTCAAAACAATTTATTTATTTTTAACAAGTCATCTAGATTTTTTTTAAACTTTATTCCAAGCGCATCACCATTAGGATATAAATCTAATAATGGAACTAAAACAAATAATCTCTCTAGCATCCTCGGATGTGGGACTATCAGATCTTTTGTTTCAATATTTAAATTACCATATAATATCAAATCTATATCAATAATCCTAGCTGCATTTTTAAAAGTTCTTATTCTTCCCATAGCAGCTTCTATTCCAAGGCAAGCTCCTAGAAGTGTTTGAGCCTCTAAATTTGTTTTTATCTTTGCGCAGCAGTTTATATAATTTTCTTGTTTATCAGGCACACCAAACGGCTCTGTTTCATAAAATTTAGATATCGATATAACCTCAGTTTCTGGTAATTTTCTAACTGCATCTATTGCACTTTTTATGTTATTTTCTCTATCTCCTAAGTTTGTCCCAAATTCAAGTACTGCTTCTGTCACAAATCTCATTCCTATCTCTGCAAATATTTACTGCCATATAATCAAACTCTGCCTTTATTGGTGCTTCTGGCTTTTTTACCGTAATGTCAATCTTCTCAATATCTACAAATTCAGCAAATAGTTGCTGAGTAATCATATACGCTACTCTTTCAAGCAGATCGTAAGACCTTTCCTTAACAACTTTAATAATAGACTTTGTGACCTTCGCATAGCTTACAGTATCATTGACTACATCTGTATATCCAGCCTGTTTAAGGTCAACATACAAAACAGCGTCTATAATAAAATTCTGCCCTTCATCCTTTTCTTCCCGATTAACACCGTGAAAAGCATATATCTTCAATCCTTTAATTATTATTTTATCCATCATCGCCCCCTGATTATTGCATCAGTTACTTTAGCAGCCTGCACAGCCTTATCAATATTATGTACTCTTATGATATCAGCACCTTTTGAAATTGCTATTGTATGTGCAGCTATTGTTCCCGCATCCCTATCTTTAAACTCAGGATCTCCACAAGGTGTACCAATGCATCTCTTTCTAGATGCGGCTATCATCATAGCACAATCATCTATACATATTTTATCAAAGTTATTTAATATACTTAAATTTTCTTCATACAATTTAGAAAATCCTATTCCTGGATCAAAACACAGCCTTTTACTTTCTATGCCAAAATCCAAAGCCTCTGTTTTTTTTCTTTCAAAAAATTGTTTTATATCTTTTCCCTGGTTACTATGCATAACTATGCAACCGCAGTCGCTTTCAGAAGCAACTTTCAACATTTCTTTCTCAAAACCTTTTACATCATTAATAATGCTTACTCCTAAACTTAATACCTCTTTTGCTACATCACTATAATATGTATCTACAGATATAGGAACATCTAACTCATCAGTTAATATTTTAACAACATCATATATTCTATCAAGTTCTTCTTCCGCAGTTATAATTGTATGTCCAGGCCTTGTAGATTGCCCTCCAACATCAATAATATCAGCACCTTGGGCCACCATTTCAATAGCCCTTTTAACTGCTTTATCTGTATTATTCCACATACCTCCATCGGAAAAAGAATCTGGAGTAACATTAAGTATTCCCATAATATAAGTCTTTTTAGAGAGTTCTAGTTCATATTTTCCTGCCTTAAAAATTTTCAAAATAAAAACCACCTAAACATTGTTTATTCCCCAGCTAAAAGAGTCATAACTTCCGATCTACTTTTAGCATCGGTTCTCATTATTCCTCTTAGGGCTGATGTTTGTGTTTTTGATCCTGCCGCTCTTGCTCCTCTCATAGTCATGCAAAGATGTTCAGCCTTTATGACCACAGCAACGCCATATGGATCTATACTATTAAAAATAAAATCTGCAACCTGCGATGTAAGCCTTTCTTGAACTTGAGGCCTTCTTGCAAAACATTCAACTATTCTCGCTAGTTTAGAAAGGCCTATAATTTCACCCCTTTTAGGAATATACGCTATGCTTGCTGTTCCTATAAACGGCAACAAATGATGTTCACATACTGAATATAATGGAATATCTCTCACAATTACAAGTTCATTATTTTGCTCAGTTTCATTAAATATTTTCAAATGTTTTTTGGGGTCTTCATGCAAACCAGAAAAAATATCTTCATACATCTTTGCAACTCTTTTAGGAGTATCTAGCAATCCCTCTCTTGAAGCATCTTCTCCAATTGCTTCTAATATGTCTCTTACCGCACTTTCAATTTTCTTTTTATCAATCATTCTTAAACCTTTCAAATTATATAAAGTTTAGTTCAACAACTACCGCTCTTTGTGATTCAATCTCAGAATACATTATATTACTCTGATCAATTTTCTTATTATCTAACATATTATTAACAGACTCAACATAAAAAAGGAATTTATAAGGAGACTGCGTAAACATTTTTAAAATAGTATTTTTATAATTAATAGATTCGGATATTTGAAAAGATATACTTCTTTCTCCATCCATTACTTTTGTATAAATATCATTTATAATCTTTGAATCTGTATCTCTTCCTAAAGACGTAATTTTTATAGATTCTACATTAAAATAATTCGCATCCTTAGAAAAGCATTCAGGAACATTAATATTATACTTAACTGCTCTTTTTACATCTGTTCCGCATATTTCTTCTCCAGTAAATAAGCTAAAATCCGGATATATCTCATGATCAATTTGTATTATATCATTACTTACATTAAAAT
>CAKSUE010000179.1 GCA_934501135.1 uncultured Eubacteriales bacterium
GTTCTGCAATACTTCTTACTATTTCTATTGTATTTCCGCCTTGTTTTTTCTTTGCCATTATTTTCACTCCGAACGCAAATAAGAGAGCGGGTCTCCCCACTCTCCCTTCATTTTATTAATTATTTATATAGTTTATCACAAGTTGCTAAAAATTGCAAGTCTTGTAAGCAAATTTTTTCAACAACACTACTTTCTAGTTTTTGTTGATTTTACAAAATCGATTATCCCACCATACTGATAAAATACTATGCCAGTAACATTCGGTGCGGAAGCATAGAATCTTTTCCCACAATAAAGAGGATAAAATGCACCCTGATTATTAAGATACTTTTCCCCCTGTATGCAATAGTCAAGTCTTTGGTTTGAGGTAGAATCTGTTGCATTTTTAATAATCGTATCATATTTGCTATCTTTCATATTACAAATATTTTCTGAAGAATTGGACGTAAACTTATATAATATATCTAACGGATTATCATCTGTTGTTTGTAGTGGCGCAATAGCTAATTGGTATTCACCCACCTGTAGTCTGTCGCTAAGTTTACCGCTTGAAACAGGCTCCATATTGAAGTAATATCCTAATTCCTTATTCCATACTTCGATCATATTGCTTACCATGGATTTTACTTCTGGATTATCGACACATAAAACAGTAACACTAGGTAAAGATCTTAATCCCAATTCTTCTAGCCCTGAAGATACCAAAAATTTCACATCTGTAGCTCTTGGTAAATATAAGTTAGACCCAGCAAGCTCCCTATAGCTTTTACCCTCAAAAGTAATTGAATCCATAATAATATCAGTTGCCACCGTACTACCTGAAGGCAAAGAGGATAATACATAGTCTCTGTCTAAAGACTGAATAAACGCTTTTCTCATGTTTAAATTTTTAAATATAGGATCGTTAAAGTTAAAGCAAAGGCCCCATATTGTATCATTAAATGATGTAATATTATACTTTTCTTGTTCTGCTTTATCCACTTCATTGGCTGGGAGTGGCCCCGCATCAATTTTACCATCGTCTATTTTATCTGTAAAACTTCCTGAAGAAGTTCCTATGGAAAAATTTATTCCAATAGGTACTGCTTCAAAGTTACCCCCATAATTTTCATTCTTCAATAAAATAAGACTTTTATTCTTTTCCCAACCATATTTAGTTTTCAGCATAAAAGGTCCATTACTTGGGATACAGTCAGGCTGCAAACCATACTGGCCATTGGTATTATTAAAAAGAGTCTCATTGCATGGCATAGCAACTGGTAAAGCCATTAGTCTTGGAAAATCTTCATAAGAATACTCTAAATCTATTTTAAGTTCATAATCACCCAAGGCATAAACCCCTAATTCAGATTCTTCCTTGAAACCATTATTAATATCTTTAGCATTTTTTATAGCAAATAAATTAAATGCAGTTGGAGATTTTGTTCGGGGCATCACAGCGCGTCTAAGAGCAAAAACAAAGTCTGAAGCCGTAACAGGTGTTGCTTCTTTATTCGACCATTTTGCATCTTTTCTTAAAGTAAACGTAAATGATGTATAATCTGAATTTGATTCATATTTCTCACTAACTGCAGGCATAATAACATTATTTGCGTCTATTTTTACAAGTCCCTCAAATATATTAGCTATAATAAGATTTGATATATCATCGTTAGCAATTTGAGGATCAAGAGATTTAGGATCACTATCCAAATTATAATAAATGGTTTGGCTAGATGGATTCTTTTTACTGCTACTACACCCTGAAATATTTATAACCAAAAGAGCAATAATTAAAATAGATAAAAATTTTTTCATTGTAACCACCCATAATATGTAATATTTTCCATATTAAATATATTTTATTATAAAAATCAATAATTATCAATTAAGAAATATTTACGATTAATTACAACATGTAATATTTAAAAGGCGAAGCTAAATTTTGTTAGCCCCGCCTTTAATAAAATTACTTAAACATATATTGAGCATTCTCTATTAAATCTCCAACAGCACTAAATGCTTTACCCGCTTTTTTCTTCATTTTCTTTTCGTTTTTCATCATCTGACTTCCAACAAAACCAACTACAACCCCAGCTGCCATACCTGCGCCTATACCTTTAGCTATACCCATTGCATTTCTACTCATTTTATAATACCTCCATATAATAAAAATTATTTTTATCGTCATAACTATAATCTCCCGTTATCATGTTAATAATAATTGAAATATATTCCTTATACATTATTTATAAAATCCAAGAAATCTTCATGCAATTTAATGTTCATCTCTTTCATGCTTAAATCTTATATGATATAATAAATTTTGGAAAATGATTTAAGAAAGAGGAAAAAACTATGCCTGAAATAAATATTGTTATGGTAGAACCAGAAATCCCACAAAACACCGGGAATGTTGCTAGAACCTGCGCCGCCACAGGTGCCAGACTCCATTTAGTGGGGCCAATGGGATTTAAAATTGATGATAAAAAGTTGAAAAGAGCAGGATTAGATTATTGGCACCTGTTAGATATAAATTATTATGAAAATTTAGAGGATTTTTTTAATAAAAATGACGGTGAATACTTCTATTTTTCCACAAAGGCTCCAAATATATACTCAGATATAAAATTTCCCGACAAATGTTATCTATTTTTCGGGAAAGAAACTAAAGGTCTGCCTGAATCGCTCTTGTATAATAATCAAGATAAAGTTGTAAGAATAC
>CAKSUE010000180.1 GCA_934501135.1 uncultured Eubacteriales bacterium
ATATTAAGCAAAATACTCCTATAAATACTAATAATAAGAAAAATGAATATTCAATTAAATTTGAATAATATTCTCCGAAATTATTTTTGATAATTTCAAGAATTGTAGCTGAGAAATTATTAATAAAATGTATTATTATAGCTGGTAATATAGAGTTAAGTCTAACAGTTAAGAAGCCTAATATTAATCCAATAATAAAAGCAAATGGAATCTGAGAGAAGTTTGCATGCATTAGTCCAAACAGGGTTGCTGATACCAATATAGCAAATCCATCTCCATATTTTCTTAAAGAACCCAAAATTATTCCTCTATAAGCAAATTCCTCAACCAATGGGGGAATGATGGATATAGATATAATATACATGATTATTGATACGATACTGTTATCGTATGGCATTTCTGGTATACTAGGATGAAATCCTATTGAATTTAAATTAGATAATAATAAATTTGCAGCAATATTGGAATAAACACAAACCATCATGCCGATTCCTATACATGCAAGTCCGAATTTTTTTTCTAATGGCTTAAACTGTATCAGATCAGAAGTTTTATTTTTCATAAGTGAAGAAACCATATAAAATGGTAATACAGAAGCTATTATAGACATAATGCTGTTTATTACATAATAAATAACAGGATCCATTCCTTTAAAAGCATCGTTGGTATTAGAAGGTGAAATAAAAATTTTTGCAATACTGCCAAGTATAATACCTGCAAGCAATACGAAAATAATTGAAAGTATAATAGCGAGCCCTATGTAGTTAGAGGTTTTTTTTATAGCTTGAGTTTCTTTGTATTCCTCAGTTAAATGATAAGGAGTAGCAGATTGTTGAGGATCTGTATTATAATTCATGTAAGCACTTCCTTTTTAATATAATATTAGAAATTATAGCAAAATATATATAAAAAATCAAACTGTATATATGTTAAATGCTTAGCAAATTTTTTTGAAACATTGCTTCAGCAGCAAGAAGTACCCCTGATTTTCCACTGTGGAAGTTTAATCCTCCTTGCATCCAAACAGCATATGGCTCTCTTAAAGGTGCATCTGCAGATAACTCTATAGAAGAGCCTAAAGTAAAAGCACCCGCAGCCATTATAACTTGATTATCATATCCGGGCATGTCCCAAGGTTCAGGTACTACAAAGGAATCAATAGGGGCACCTTTTTGAATGCCTTGACAAAAAGCTATTAAAGATTCAGGGTTTCCCAATTTTATAACCTGCGTTATATCAAACCTAGGTTCATTATATTTTGGAGTAACAAAAAATCCTAGCAATTCAAAAAGGCATGAAGTAAATACCGCAGTTTTTAAAGCTTCGCCAGTTACATGCGGTGCATGAAATATGCCCATGAATAGTTCTCTGTTTTGACCTAGTGTGGCGCCAATTTCCCTTCCAGTACCGGGTGTTGTTAATCTGTATGAACACATTTCTACAAGATCTTTTCTACCAGCTATGTATCCTCCTGTTGGTGCTATTCCTCCTCCAGGATTTTTAATTAGCGAACCTGCAATTAAATCTGCACCATGGTTCAAAGGTTCTTCTTTTTCCACGAATTCTCCGTAACAATTGTCGACCATTACAATACAGTTGGGATCTATATTATGGACTATATCACAAATATTACCGATTTCTTTTACCGACAACGATGGTCTAAAAGTGTATCCTCTAGATCTTTGTATATAAACCATTTTGTATCTATTTTTTACTCGTTTTTTTACTTCATCAATATTTATAGTCCCATCTGAGTTTAAATCAATTTGTTCATAGTTAATTCCAAATTCCTTTAATGAACCATTACTACTTTTTCCTATTCCAATTACGCCTCTGAGTGTATCATATGGCAATCCTGTTATACAAAGCATAGTATCTCCTGGTCTGAGAATACCAAATAATGCAACAGTTAGTGTATGAGTACCGCTTACGAAGTTATGACGGACAAGGGCATCTTCTGCACCAAAAGATGATGCAAAAACTTTATCTAGAGTATCTCTGCCTCGGTCATCATAGCCATATCCTGTAGATCCTATAAAGTGACTTTCGCTTACGCCATTATCAATAAATGCTTTCAAGACTTTTTGCTGATTATATTCGGTGATACTATCGATTTTTTTGAATTCTGACTCACATAAGGACATCGCTTCGTTTGATAAATCAATTAATTTTTTGTTTATATTAAAAAATGAATTTTGCATATTTTCTCCTTATTAATCCAATCCTCCAGCAATCTTGGATGATAACTTATATAGGATATCCTTTGAACTTTTGAGATCATCCTTTTGTATCAGGCTGACAGCGGAGTGTAAGTATCTGCACGGCACAGATATACAAGCTGTTCTCACACCATCTCTTGAAATATGAATAGCGCCAGCATCATTACCACCTGCAACTGCTTGCTTTGTCTGAACTTTTATATTTGATTTTAAAGCAATATCATTTGCTAAGTTATATAATTCCTTATCATATATAGTGGATCTGTCCATAAACGGTATAACTGCACCACTACCTAGTTTACAGACAGTTTTACTTTCTTCTACACCAGGAATATCGCATGCAGTGGTAGCTTCAACTACTATAGCAAAATCAGGTTCTACAGAATACGCTGCTGTTGTAGCACCTCTTAATCCTATTTCTTCTTGAACTACAAAGCTGAAATACATATCATATGGTATGTCGGTTTTAATTA
>CAKSUE010000181.1 GCA_934501135.1 uncultured Eubacteriales bacterium
TCTGTAAATCTTTGTGATTTTCCTTCACTAAAAAACATTAACATTTCAGACATAATTAGATATCTCATTGTATAGTACTTTCTTTTTCGCATATCTTGTAATATACCACCGTCCTTTGTTTTTTCTTATTTTATCATTTCTTTGCGAAAAAGTGAATTTCTTCCAAAAAAACACAATAAAATTTCCTTGATTTTACTGTGTTTTTTGTTTTCATTATTTTTATTCGTTATTACTGCTAAAATTTTATATATATAACAATTTACTTTGGTGTGGAATATTTAATTCAGCTTGATGAAATTTTTTAAATCTAACCTTATATACAATAAGAGAGCCTTAAATAAGACTCTCTTATTGCAAGTAAATGTAACCTAAAATTTAATAGCAGTGTCCATTACCTTTCTCAGAGCCACCATCATCACAATGTCCTGCCATTCTTACCATGAGTTTTACCAGTTTTCTTAAAAGTTTCGTGTACATATCACACCCATCCTTTCATAAGACTACCATTTTCATAAATAACTCCATATTTATTAGATGGTTTTCTAAACAAGTTGCTTATTACTTTCACACCATCACTTAAGGTTGCTTTCAGTGTTTCTTCACACATAAAGCAAGAACGTTTAAGCAATACAGGTGTTTTAAAACCTGGTATAATCTTTTCCATATCTAAATATGTCTGACATCCATTGGCATATGGACTCTTAAGATTAATACCAAAAGTTTTTTCAAATGATACATAATACTCTGCACCGTGTTGAATTTCAGAAAGCTTAATAGAATTAAATCTCATTGCATCATAGTACTTTAAGCATTCAGTTAAATCTTCACGAGTATACAGATATGGCTTTACGATATTCAGGTTAATTCTTATTTTTTCCTTAAAAGGAAGAGAAGAATAGAACGCCTGCCTATCGTACTTGGATTGTGTCTTTCTGATTTCGTCTGCTACATCTTCCCGATAGTGTTGTGCTGAAATATTCAAACCATCTAAAATAGATAGTAGATATTCAAACCTTTCTCTGTTGTCATAACAAACCATTGGAACCGATGTCGTTACATACAACTTCAAATTAGTCTGTTCTTTCAACTTTTCAACACATTCGATTAGCTCCTCCAGATATAGACATGGTTCCCCGCCAAGGAATAATACATCATCTAAACCATCTTGGTTGCTTACTATGGTATCCACAATTGCATCGACATTTGGCTTATTTATTCTTAGACCTTCATAACACCGATCTACGCAATGTGCGCACTTATTATCGCATGCGCTAGTAAAATGAACATCAAAGCTGTTGTATATTCCATCACAACAGTTACATTTTCTTTTCATTTTTCTACCTCCTAAAAATTTTATTAAGATAGATATGCAAAATATCTCATATACCTTAATTATAATACAAATTTCATTTTATGTCAATTAATGGAATTTTTACCCCAGGATAATGACATAAAAAAAATTTTCTAACTCCGTTATCCATTGCCACAACTAATTAAGAGAGAGTTAGAGTGCCCAAATTACGTAGTAATTTGAATATCTCGAAGCTCTCTTGTTTCTATGTTGTTAGAAATATTTTTTCTAATACTAACAAAATAGTATTCAATATAAAGAAAATAAGCTATAATAGTATAGAAATGGAGCGAAAGAAAAATGAAAGTAGAAAAAGTAAATAAAATAAATGTAGAAAAAATAAAAGAGTTGAAGGTGAAAACAATGAATTTAAAAGATGAAAGGCAAAAAGGAAAAACAACTTATAAAATATGGGATATTGTAGTGGTGACCATATTAGCTGTTTTAGCTGACTGTAATGAGTGGCAGGAGATTGTTGATTACGCTGAAGAAGAAAAAAACTTTTTAAAAAGTTTTTTAAAATTAACAGGAGGAATACCATCAGCCAAAACATACGAAAGAGTCATAAGTATGGTAGATAGTAACGAATTAAATAATATATTTGTAGAATTTATAAAAGAGATACAATTCATGGATAATAAATATTTTAAAGATATACTATCCTTCGACGGAAAAGTAGATAAAGGAAGTAAAAGAAATAAAGGATATATAACAGAAGAAACAAAGCCTTTAAATGTTTTAAATGTATATTCAGACAAGCTAGAGATGTGTATAGATCAAGAGATGATAGAAGAAAAAACAAATGAAATAACAGCAATACCAGAAATAATAGAAAGACTAAATTTAAAGAATGTAATATGTACATGGGACGCATTAAATACCCAAAAAGAAAATATAAAAGCAGTAAGAGCAAAAGGAGGAGATTACTGTGTAGCATTAAAAGGAAACCAACCAAATTTTTATAAAGATGTACAAGATTACTTTGATGAAGATAGATTAAGAATAATAGAATCAGGATATGAAGGAGGCTATCAATTAACAAGGGAAAAAAGTCATGAAGCAGTAATTACATATGAATATTATCAAACAGAAAAAGTAAAATGGTATTCGGATATAAAATCATGGGAAGGGCTAAAGAGTATAGGATTAGTAAAAAAGAAAATAGAAAAAAGTGATGGAAGTATAACGGAAGAAAAAAGATATTATATATCAAGTTTATTATTAAATATAAACGAATTTTCAAATGCAATAAGAAAGCATTGGAACGTAGAAAATAAGTTACATTGGCAAATGGATTTTACATTTAAAAGTGATGATAATACAACAG
>CAKSUE010000182.1 GCA_934501135.1 uncultured Eubacteriales bacterium
GCTTATAAGAGAATTAACAGATAATAGAACTATGGGATCAGTACCATTTGGAGGAAGATATAGATTAATTGATTTTACTTTATCTAATATGGTAAACTCCGGTATTAATAGGGTTGGTGTTATAACAAAAAGAAATTACCAATCTTTAATGGACCATCTAGGTTCAGGTAAATCATGGGATTTATCTAGAAGACGCGATGGACTGTTTATACTACCACCGTTTGGAAGCAGCAACGGTGAATTTACGAATCGTGTTGAAACTTTATCAGCAATTAGAGAATTTATTAAAAGATCCAAAGAGGAATATGTTTTAATATCAGATTGTGATGTGGTTTGTAATATAGACTATCAAAAGGTAATATCAAATCATATAAAAAATGAGGCAGATATAACCGTTATATATAGAAGAGGGAAATTACCACCCAAAATAAATAAACCAATAGTACTTTCATTAAATAATGATAATCATATAAAGGACATTTATATTAAACCTAAAATAGATTCTGAGTGTAGTTACGGTATAAATATGTATTTAATGAAGAGAACGCTATTATTAAAGCTTGTAGCAGAATGTATAAGTAGAAATGCTGGAAGCTTTAATAGAGACATTATTCAAAGTAATGTCGGGAAGTATAGAATGTATGGATATGAGTTTGAAGGATTTGCTAAAGTTATTACATCAATTAATAGCTATTTTGAAGCTAATATGAGCCTTAGATCGAAAGAAACACGTGATCATCTATTTGATAATAATCGACCTATATATACTAAAATTAGAGATGATATGGTTACAAAGTACGGATTGGGAGCAGAAGTTAGAGATTCAATTATAGCTAACGGATGTGTTATTGATGGGGAAGTTGAAAATAGTATAATCTTTAGAGGAGTAAAAATAGAAAAAGGAGCAAAAGTTTCTAACTGCGTATTAATGCAAGATACAGTAATTGGAGAAAATTGCAATATAAGTTATGTTATATCAGATAAGGATGTTATTATTAAGGAAGACAGAACACTTATGGGATTCCAATCCTATCCTGTATATATAAGTAAGGCAAGTATGGTTTAACTTTAAAACATATTAGAAATTTAGTTTAAAAGTGCAGGGTGAAAGGGAGGAATTATTTTGAAATGTTTATTTTGTACAAGTGAAGCTTTACCATTTGCAGCATCTGGCGGTTTAGGAGATGTTGCAGGCTCGTTGCCACATGCGTTAAGAAATAGATTGGTAGGATGCCGTATTGTAATGCCTCTATACGATGAAATACCGCAGGAATTCAAAGACTCTATGAGGTTTGTAACAAGTTTATCGGTACCAGTGTCATGGAGGCGCCAGTATTGTGGTGTATTCGAAGCAAGATATGGTGGAGTTATATATTACTTATTAGATAACCAGTATTATTTTAAAAGAAGAGGTCTGTATGGACATTATGATGATGCAGAAAGATTTGCATTTTTGTCAAGAGCATCTCTTGAGATGTTAAAATATATAGATTTTAAACCAGACATTATACATGCTAATGATTGGCAAACAGCATTAGTTCCTATTTATTATAGTTTATTTTATTCTCATGATGAGTGGTACTCAGGCATAAAAACAGTGTTTACAATTCATAATATTCAGTATCAAGGAAAATATGGTTTTGAGGTTATTGAGGACATCGTGGGTATACCGAATGAAGATATATCGGTTATTGAGTTTGATAATTGTGCTAATTTTATGAAAGGTGCTATTGAAACAGCTAATAGGGTTACAACAGTTAGCCCTACATATGCAATGGAAATTATGGATCCTTGGTACGCACATAACTTAGATCCAATTTTAAGGGAAAGATCTTGGAAGGTGCAGGGAATTCTTAATGGTATAGATGTAGATAATTATAATCCTGCAACTGATAAGGACTTATATGAAAATTATAGTTTAGACGATACAGCAGGAAAAGCAGAAAACAAAAGGGCCTTGCAAGAACGTTTGGGATTAAACATAGATCCAGATGTACCTTTAATCGGAATGGTAACAAGAATGGTGGCACATAAAGGTCTAGATTTAGTAAAAGCAGCTCTTGATCAATTAATGAATGAGGAAAATATACAATTTGTTATTCTTGGATCTGGAGATTGGGAATATGAAACATTTTTTAGAGGAATGCAGAGCAAGTATCAAGGTAGATTAAATGCCAGTTTTGGGTTTGTGCCTGAACTTTCTCGAAAAATATATGCTGGTTCGGATATTTTCCTTATGCCGTCAAAAAGTGAACCATGCGGTTTATCGCAAATGATAGCACTTAGATATGGAACTATACCGGTAGTAAGAGAAGCAGGAGGGCTTAAAGATTCCATACATGATAGCGGTGATGGGGAAGGTAATGGTATAACATTTAAGAGCTATGACCCTATGGATATGATAAATGGAGTAAAGAGAGCTCTAAAAGGATATAGAAATAAAGAAGGATGGGATATTCTTGTTAAAAGAGCTATGCAGAGTGATAATAGCTGGGGAAAATCTGCTAATGAATATATAAAGCTTTATAGAAGTATGTTAAAGGAAAATTAAAATTTTAAAGACCCTATTTTAATAATAGGGTCTTTGTTGTATATAGAAAACCACGCGTTAGACGCGTGGTTCAGTTTAGCTTAAGCGATGAGGAAGGCAAAAAAACTCC
>CAKSUE010000183.1 GCA_934501135.1 uncultured Eubacteriales bacterium
GTATATAACATGTTAGGTTTACCTTTAGAATTGTACACACCAATTTTTGCAATAGCCCGTATATCTGGATGGTGCGCACATCGTATAGAAGAACTTGTCAATGCAGGAAAAATAATTAGGCCTGCTTACAAAAGTGTTAAAAAGCACGTTACTTATTCACCTTTAAATGAAAGATAATTCTTAGTTTAAAATAAATAAAAAAGGATATCCTACTATTGAACACCACTAATATATTTATTAGGAGATGATAGTTTGGTTTATCCTTACAATGAAAAATACGACTTTATTGAAAGCGAAAAGGTTAAAGAAATCGCCATGACTCTTAGAGAAGAAGGCGACGATGAAATTCAATCTGACGTAAACGGAAGTTACACCGGTATGACAAACGACGGAGAAGTTCCCGTTCAAGACGCTGATGACCTTTAATAAAACGCACAAAGGATCTTGTGTTTATCACAGGATTCTTTGTGTGTTATTTTTTTATCTTTATTAAAAATTAACTGATAAATAGTTATATAACATATTTTAACAATATTCTCTAGTGAGGAGTGATTATTATTAAAACATACCAAATAATATTATCTTTTGTACTATCTATATCTTTAATGCTTTCCACAAGATGTGAGAAACTAATATATCCTCTTGAAGTTACATCTTCTAGTAGCTTGTCAGATAATCTAAACGGAAGGTTAACTCTTAGTGGGTCCACTTCTATGACTAAATTATGTAATTCTTTAGGTGAGTCTTTTATGCAAAAGTATCCGGATGTTGTTGTTGAAAAATCCGATACTGGTTCAGGTGCAGCCATTAAGTCTGTAATGGACGGTGCTACAATCCTTGGTGATTTATCAAGAGAATTAAAAGAAAGTGAAACAAATGAATCTTTAACTTCTGTTACAATAGCTTTAGATGGAATTGCGGTAATTGTGAACTCAAAGAATGAAATAGACGATATTTCCACACAAAATCTAATTGATATATTTACAGGGAAAATATCAAATTGGTCAGAATTGGGAGGTAAGGATTCTAAAATTCGTTTAATTGGACGCGAAGCTTCATCTGGAACAAGAGAAGGATTTGAATCTGTTTTGGGTTTAAGCAGCAATCCACCAAAATATGATGCTGAATATCCAGAAACTGGCGACGTTGTTTCTAAGGTTGGAAATGATGAAAGAGCTATAGGATACTGTTCATTATTTTCTGTTTCAGGAAACATAAAAGCTCTAAAGATTGACTCTGTTAAAATTAGCGAAAGTACAATTTCCGACGGTTCCTATTCCATACAAAGACCATTTATACAAATATATAATAACAGTGTAAATAATCCTCTTGTACCAATATGGTTTGATTTCGTTGCATCTGATGAAGGAAAAATGCTGATACAAAAAGAAAAGTTAGTACCTGTAAAAATAGACCCTCTTAAGGAGTGAAAGCTTTGACCTACCTCAAGACTAATAATAATCTTAATAGTGTTAAAATAAAAAGATCCATTTCCATAATACTAGGAATAACTTATATAATAAGTTATTTTCTTCCGTATGCTAAATATGAATTTGCAGGATATTTATTTAAAGCATCTTCATTTGATCTTTTAACATCTAGAGGATTAGCTGTTGAAAACTCAGTTATTATTATACCAATAATAATCAAGTTATCATTGGCATCTGGATTAATATCTACAATATTAGCAATTTTCTTTATAACATACAATAAGGTAATTATCTCAGGATTTCTATATATTATATCTTCCTTATGCCCTATAATTATTCTTTTATCTGGTACAAAAATTCACTCTTCTATAATGGCTTTAGGAATCGGTTCAATAAACATAGAATATCTAATTTCATTCACATTAACACTTATTTTAGGATTAATATCTGCAATACTTGCTATATCGATAAGAGGCACAGAAAAACTTGCAGAAGTTATATTTCTTGTTTTTTCGTGTGTTTCAATAGGCGCTGTAATTATTATAACAGTATATATATTTACATCCGGTGTACCTGCAATAGCCGAAATAGGATTACTACAGTTTTTATTTGGAACGCATTGGGATCCTGCTAATAATCAATACGGAATTTTATATTTAATAATATCATCTATATTAGCAACATTAGGATCTATAATAATAGGAGTTCCAATTGGCTTGCTAACTGCCTCATATTTATCTGAAATCGCATCAAAAAGATATGCAAATATACTTAGGCCTGCTGTCCAGCTTCTTGCGGGAATTCCTTCTGTTGTGTATGGTTTTTTTGGAATGCTTATAATTGTTCCAACTATTAGAAGTATATTTCCAAATAGCCTTGGAGATAGTCTTTTAGCAGTTATAATTATATTATCTATTATGGTTCTTCCAACTATAATAAGCACAAGCGAAACATCTCTAAGAGCAGTACCAAACACTTATAGAGAGGCTGCATTATCTCTAGGGACAACACCAATAAAAACAATATTTAAGGTTACAATACCTGCTGCAAAATCTGGAATACTTTCTGGTATTATTTTAGGGGTAGGAAGAGCAATTGGAGAGACAATGGCAGTTATAATGGTTGCAGGAAATGTTGTTAATATGCCTTCTTTACTCGGCACTGTAAGGTTATTAACCACGGGTATCGTATTAGAAATGTCTTATTCTTCAGGATTGCACAGGCAAGC
>CAKSUE010000184.1 GCA_934501135.1 uncultured Eubacteriales bacterium
CAATTCTTTCCGCTCCCACTGCCGTTTTACAATGTCCGCCGCTTAAAGAAGCGGGGGATTCAAAGTTTTGTTGAATTGTTCCATTGGGTGTATTTAAAAAATCTTTAATCGTAATCATAGTTTTCCTTTATAAATTTTATTTATTTCAATATTGGATTCCAGTTATCATCATAAAGAAATTCTGATATTTCATCTTTATCAAACACATCAAGTAATTCCTGAAAGTGATTTACAGTCTTGTAATCTTTTATTTCAATTCTGTCAACCCAGATAACATTGCCTTCTTCAGAACCTTGCAATTTTCCTTCAAATTCATTGGTTTTATACAGAAACACAATATATCTGCCATTTTCACCCTTAAATTGCTTAACTCCGCAAAGCTTTGGATTTCGTATGGTCAAGCCTGTTTCTTTTTTCATTTCTCTGATAACAGAATCCACAAAACTTTCATTTGGTTCAACGTGACCACCGGGAAAAGTATATCCACGCCAGTCAGATTTTCGTCTGTTTTGCAGGACAAATATGTTTTCGTCGTATATCATACATAGATTAGCAAGTTCTACTGGTTCAGTTCTGTTCATTTGAAATACTCCTTATAATATTACCGATATATAATATGCTTTGGTCAAAATCAAACCAACTTTGCATAACAAGATGACGAACTCCATTATCATCTGTATAAATCCATTTATCCTCACCGCAATCGCCTTGAGAATTCCAGTAAGTCACTAACCATTTTTTATTTTTATAAAGCAATTGATATGTATTTTCAGGGATTCCATAAAATATATTGATATCTTTATTCACTACACATGGTTTAAAGTAATTATAGAGTTCATTTAATAATACTACTTCTTGAATTCTAACAACAATCCAAGCTTCATATTCATTACGTTTTAATATTTTACTTAACTTACATCGTACAATGGCACACTTATCTATTTCACTTTCATATACTTCGTCCCAACCATTGAAATAACATAAAGCCGGTTGGAATAATATCCAAAATTCATTTCCGATACTTTCATCAAAGGGTTTACATACATATAAAGTATGGTTTTCATTTACAACAGGAATTGTTTCACTACGAGACCAATTTTTTTCAGAAAAATCTGGAACATCTTCACTGAAATCCGACCATTCTATACCGCCATAGTATGCCCAATCAGAAAAATTTTCTAATACTTTTCTTTTCATTTTGATATAATTTTTGCAACAACTGCATTTAAAAAATAAACTATCCATTAATTTTTTTCTTCACGAATCTTGCTGTTATTTCTTTAATTTCCTCGTTATACATAATATCAACTCCGAAAAAATGTATTTCAATTTTATTATAATACTTACAATTTGAATTGTCAATAATTAAATAATATTTCTGGTAAATTTTGTTTATTATTTAAACGTAATATATTCTTTTAAATACTTACAAGGAAAAAGTATAACAGTCAACTGTTTGTTACGAATAACCGATACATTCATGAGTGGAAACAATCCAATGAAATCACTATTACCACTCTTAACTTGAGATACTTAATCTAATCAAATCTGAACTTTAGCTTTCATTTGATATCAAGTAAATCCAACAAAATAGAATATTTGACCATCTTTTTTAAGACTTCGTATCTCTGTTACAGATGTTAGATATTGATTTCTGGCTTTTATATTTCTAAATACCGACAAACAATCAAAGAACAAATTTAATCATCAGACAGATTTTGCTTTTCCGCATTATAACACACCAAGTATGGAAATGCAAATTGCAAAATAAATTTACTTCCTCGATTTTTACACTTTATGAAGTAAATATGAAATATATTATTTTTCTTATGAAATAGCTATTTTGCGATATTTTAAATACTTTTTATTTTCAAAAATAATTTTTGAAAACAGCCTTGTTTTATATATTTTGTTTTAATATATTTCTTTTTTGTAATAGTATAATTCAATTCCTCATTCTGTAAACCATGTTTTAAAGCATTGTATAGCAAACAAATTTTTTCACACACTGTTTACTCAAATGCTTACAATAAGAAATGGGCGATTGTTTATAGAACAAATATGTTAATCTAACTGGAATTTCGTCGAACCTTCCCTCTCCTATTGTAATTTTCTGAAAATATTTTTTCAATGCTTTGGAAACATTGTTTTCTACTATTATATTGTGCCAAACTGAAATTTATACTACCAACATACTCCTGTAACAACATCTGAAATTATAAAATTCCATTTTAATAATAAATCAAATCCATTATAAAAAACGTGTCTTCTTGTAGTAAATTCATTAAAAGACAAATTTGAAATAATGAGAGCTACCATTTTGGGAGAGATTATTTTTAAACAGTATTCTTCATTATCCTTTTTCATGATAATGGTTTCGTTGTAAATATCAAAAATAGGATGCTCATGTTTGTGAATTGTATCTAATGGAAAATATATAGAAATAATAGAAGTTTTATCATTAATTGGAGATAGATTAATTGTTGTTTCTGCTCCTAATTCATACCACCATATATATTGTTGGTTATCGATGGTTATAGTTCTTGTTTTTCGTTTCAAAACAAATCTCCTCACTAGTCGAGTAGACCTACACCTTACAATATAAGCCCCTCACAGAACCGTACGTGCAGTTTTCCCGCATACGGCTCTTCA
>CAKSUE010000185.1 GCA_934501135.1 uncultured Eubacteriales bacterium
TACTGATACCGATGGATTATACGATTCAAACCCCCATATACATAAAGATGCTAAGAGGATATCAGTTGTTAGAAAGATTGATGATAGTATAAGAAATATGGCTGATGGGCATACATCTAATAGAGGAACAGGAGGTATGATCTCAAAAATATACGCCGCTGAAATTGCAACAAATTCCGGCATTGATTGTTATATTATTAATGGTAATTCACCTTCAAATCTTTATAAAGTATTTGAAGGTGATATCGGTACATTATTTATATCAAATAAAGGAGTGTTAATATGAATGAACTTGAAATTATGGGTAAAAATGCAAAATTAGCATCTAAGGAACTTATAAATTCTGGTAACAAGAGGAATGATGCTTTAAAAAATATATCTGAAAATCTTATCCTAAATTGTGACAAAATTATAGAATCCAACATGATAGACTTAAAAATAGGCAAGGATATGGGACTATCTGATGCATTTCTAGACCGTCTTTCACTTGACAAATCCAGAATAGACTCTATTGCAGATGGTATTTATAAAATAATATCAATGGAGGATCCTATAGGAAAAATTTTGGATGGCCACGTTACAAAGGACGGTCTAGAAGTAAAAAAGGTGAGTGTTCCCTTAGGAGTTATAGGTATAATATATGAATCTAGACCAAATGTAACTGTTGATGCAGCATGCCTATGTTTAAAATCTGGAAACTCAGTAATTTTACGCGGAGGGAAAGAGGCAATAAATACAAATTTATGTCTTGTAAATTTAATAAAACAAGCTTTAAAAACTTCAGGATTACCAGAAAATTCTGTACAACTAATTGAAGACACTTCAAGGCAATCTGCTTTAGAATTAATGTCTCTAAACAAATATTTGGATGTATTAATTCCAAGGGGGAGCGCCCGCTTAATACAATCCGTTACTGAGAATTCAAAAGTACCGGTAATAGAAACAGGTGCAGGAAACTGCCATGTATATGTGGATAAATATGCAGATATAGAAATGGCAGCCAATATCATCTTTAATGCAAAAACATCTAGGCCTTCTGTATGCAATGCTATAGAAACCATTCTTGTACATAAAGATATTGCTAAAGAAGCTTTACCTAGAATAAATGAGAAACTTCAGACAAAAAATGTTGAATTAATTGGATGTCCTGAAACTGTGGCTATATTAGGAAACCAAATAACACCTGCAACAGAATCTGACTGGTCAAAAGAATATCTTGACTACAAACTTGCCGTGAAAGTTGTAAACAGCCTTGAAGAAGCTATTGAACATATAGCATTATATTCAACAGGGCACAGTGAATCTATAATAACCTCAAATTATAATAGGGCTCGTAAATTTACATCATCGGTTGACTCCGCAGCGGTTTACGTTAATGCATCAACAAGATTTACAGACGGTGGTCAATTTGGTCTTGGTGCTGAAATAGGAATATCAACACAAAAGCTGCACGCCAGAGGTCCTATGGGAATAAATGAATTAACTTCTACTAAATTTATAATTTTGGGGGATGGACAAATAAGATAACGGAGGACTTATGCTAAATAAAAAAACAATGAAAAGAGACAATATCTTATTTTTTAATGAAGACTCCACCAATAAAACGGATATAGGCACATTTTGTATTGATTATAGAACCGGAAAAACAGAAATTCCTTTAATAAATAATGATTATACTCATAAGAAACATAATTGCAGATATGTAAATACTCCAAAAATAAAGGAACCCGCAGAGTTTCTTGATAATGATAATCTAGAAAACGCAAAAGAATGCGAACATAAATATTATAATCAAGAAATAAAAATACATAAGAAAATTATTAAGCGACCTGCTATATTTAAAGCTGTTTTATGTTTAACTTTATGTATCATTGGAACCACAATCTTAGTTAACTCTGCAAGTGTAGATACATTCGATGCAATATATGAAGAAAATTATAATGACTTTCTTCTACCGGTAACTTTAAATGACCCCGATCAATTTAACTCAATAAATGAATTGAACCCCGATAAAATATTGTCTTCTTCTATTTGGTATACAGTTCTAAATCAGGATGATATGTATTATACAAACTACGATGAAATTGGAAGATTAATAATCCCTGTTGAAGATGTAGCAAAATCGGCAGCTATATTATTTGGATCAAGCTACTCTATGCCAATACAGAATCCTTCTTTCAAAACCTTCTTTGAACTTGATAATGATGGAAAAAATTATCTAGTTTGTCCAATAAGTAATCACGAATCATATCTACCCACTATTTTATCAAAAACAAGTTCCGGTAATGAAATAATTTTGCATGTTGGGTATTCTCGTCCTGAAGATCCATTCTGGACAAGCATTGAAAAAAAATCGCCACCTACACCTGAAAAAATAATGAATTATATACTTGCAAAAGATAATAATACCGGACGGATGTATATTAAATCAATACAAAAGCCTACAGATAATCTGTAGGCTTCTTATATTAGTAAATACATAAGGGCAAGTACAAGCGAGGTATCTGCACCCTCGCTTGTTAAAATAAGAATTAAAATCAGTATTAACGCTCTCTCTTTGTCCTTCATAATTGTATCAAAGATATCGGAAACAGGATCTTTTCTTTTGTGTTCAGGCTTGTCGTCCTTGTCCTTATGTACGTTATTATCA
>CAKSUE010000186.1 GCA_934501135.1 uncultured Eubacteriales bacterium
GTCCTATGGTAGTATCTTTGCCTTTAGACACTTCAGTCATTCTTGCAAAAGCACCTTTTGGGTTAATTGATTTTTTATAGCATTTAACACCATCTATATTAAAGAGCCCATAGCTTCGCATATTTTTCATATTAAATCCAGATACTTTTGATACAGCAGATATTGTATTGCTTCCTGCATCTCCATATTTAGCAGCATCTGGCATTTCTCCTATACCAAAACTATCTAAAACAATTAAAAACACTCTTTTCAATAGAAAAACTTCCCTTCATATATCATAATTATCCATAATTTCCAATAATACCATTACTAGAAAATACTATCACAATATTATTGATAAGTCAAATGACATCTGACATCAATTTATCACTTTTATCAAATTTTGTCTATTATTCTAACTATTTACTTGTATTCTTTTACACATAAGTTTAAACTGACACTCATCCACCATAATTTTGCCACAATTTATAGATATTATGCCTAAATTTTTTAAACGTTCAATATGCCTATAAAGACTTCTTAGACTTATATTAAGCTCTAACGCCATAGTTTTTCGATCTATAAGTATCTTATAAGGTAAATTCTTACCAGCACATTTACTATATAAATAAGATAAAACTATTTCTTCATTCGTGCTCATTAATTCCTTATAATGTCTTTCATACGATCTATTAAGCAAATACGACATATATTTAAGAATTAGTCCTGTAAAATCTCTATCTTCAAAAATACGTTGTCGAAACATATAGACTGGGATCTCAATAAAGTAGCTCTGTTCAATGCAACTTACTGTGGATGAATAACAATCTATGTTGTTTAAAATTTCATATACTCCAAATAACTGTATCCCTTCCATAGAGTCAACTACTATACTTTTCCCATCAAGAGTATACCTAATTATATGGCACGAACCTGTTAACATAAGACTTAACTTATCTATCTCTGTACCTATATTAATATATTGCTCACCTTTTTTTACTTTTCTTATTTTAATTCCTTTTTCTAAAAAAGGGGAAAACTCCTTCTCAATATTATTTTTCGAAAAGTTAGCCATAAAAGCTTTATTTAAAAGGTTATACAAACTATCTTTACAAACTTTATACATATTCTCTCCCAATCTGCTTAATCTGAGTACCTTGACAATAAAAATATTGCTCCAAACCCTAGGCTAAATGTAATCAAACACATAATTATATTTAGTCCGGTAGGTATACCTGGGAATATTTCTCTAAGTGAGAATAAAACAAATCCCACAATTAAAAGATATGTCCCTTTAGGATGATTCTTCATTGCAGATTCTAACATCTTTGTAGATAATATAATCCCTAGCCCTATTCCCAAAACCAGTGATAACAGAAAAACTATTTTCATATGTTCTATTGCTAAAAGTGTCGATTCATATATACCTAAAATTAAAAGCATATATGAAACACTTATCCCTGGTAATACCAAAGCAATCGATAAAATAATTCCTGCTATTATTATATAAAGATACTCAACTATACCTGATTCATCTGTTATGCTAAAAACATTTTTGGGAATCAGCTCTGTCGCAAAAGCGATTGCAGCACCCAAAACCGGATATATAATTAATCCAACTGAAAAATTTTTAATTTTTGCCTTTTTTAACAATAAAGGGATACTACCAAGTACTGCCCCTAAAAATAAGTACATAGATGTAAAAGCATATTCATTAACTATGAAAAGAATTGCCCTTGAAAATAAAACAATTCCTATAACAGCCCCACCGCCAATAGTTAAAAGTGTTAATATATTGCCTTTTATATCTTTAAAAAATGAACTTACCGATGATATCAATTTATCATAAACATCAAGTATGATGGCTATAGTCCCTCCACTAACACCCGGCACTAACATACAAGCTCCAATAAACATCCCTTTAAGAGTGTCTATAGCTAACTCTTTCTTTTTCATAGCGTGCCTCCTTGTCTTTTTAATTCATCCAGATATTAAAGGTTATAATAATATTAACCTATTTATTCATGAAAAAATAATTTTTGTAATTTGTCCCAAAAAACTTGTATTAAAACTCTAATTGATTTTTATCTTTTTTCCTTGAATTTGGCATAGCGCCTGTAGCAGGTAAATTTTTAGTTCTATACCGGTTACTATTTTCAATGTCTCCTTCTTTAAATCTTTTTACATCTATTAGTCTATGACCTTTTTTTAAAGTCATAACTGCTACTCCTTGATTACTTCTTGTAGATTTTGCATTTATTGCTCCTGTATGTAAAATTAGCATTCTTCCAAACGATGAAGTCAATAAAAATTCTGTATCTTCCTGTATATAAATAGCTTGAACAATAGGAGATTTAACTGAATAAGCACCAACTAATTTTTTCCTATTTGTTTTTGTATAATAGGACTGCATATCTACTTTAGAAACTTTACCATTTTCAAAAAAGAACAACATATATCCTAAATAATCTTTTGTGCTTACCATACATATAACTGACTCATCATCGTCCATCGATAACTTAGCAGGTATGTAATCTCCCATTAAGCTTGCTTTTGAATCTTGAAAATCGTATGCTTTGGCTTTATATACTTTTGATTGATTTGTAAAAAATAATAAATCAGAATTATTGGTGGTTTCAAATACCTTTTCAATTTTTTCTTTGTTA
>CAKSUE010000187.1 GCA_934501135.1 uncultured Eubacteriales bacterium
GTAAAGGATATTTCTAAGTTATCTGAAGATGCAAAAATTGCAATAAGGAATACACGACGTGATGCAATAGATAAACTCAAAGCTATGAAAAAATCTTCAGAGATTACAGAAGATGACCTTAAACAAGCGGAGAAGCAGGCTCAAGAATTAACAGATAAATATTGCAAGGAAATAGATGCAATTTCTTCAAAGAAGGAAAAAGAGATAATGGAAATTTAGTTGGGTTGTGAAGATCTATGAAAATTTTTTCAAGGAAAAAACAGATTAAAAATAGAATCCTTCCAACACATATAGCAATTATAATGGACGGTAACGGAAGATGGGCAAAAAAGAGAGGACTCCCTCGTACTGCAGGCCATACAGTAGGTGCATCTAACTTTAGAACTATTACTAAATATTGTAGTAAAATTGGGATAAAGTATCTTACAGTGTATGCTTTTTCTACAGAAAACTGGAAGAGACCCGAGGCTGAGGTATCTTCTCTTATGAAGCTCTTTAAAGAGTATCTTGAAGAGGCTCTTGCTGATTTTATGAATGAAAATATTAAAGTTATATTTTTAGGCGATAAAAAAGCCTTTTCTAATGAACTCCAAGTCTTAATTGATAGAGTTGAAAAAGAATCATCTGTAAAAGATGGTATGGTGCTTAATATTGCCATGAACTACGGGAGTAGAGATGAAATTGTAAGAGCTAGTAAATTATTAGCGTCTGATGTACAGGATGGTATTATTAATATTGAGGATATAAACGAGGAGCTTTTTTCAAATAAGTTATACACTAGTGGTCAACCTGATCCAGATTTAATTATAAGACCAAGCGGTGAGCATAGAATTTCTAATTTTCTTTTATGGCAGTCTGCATATTCAGAATATATAATAATGGATATATTGTGGCCGGACTTTAAAACAAAAGATTTAGATTCTGCTTTGGATGAATATACATTAAGAAATAGACGATTTGGAGGTATTTAATGTTAAAAAGAACCGTTGTAGGAATTGTAGGATCAATATTAGTTTGCACGGCTATATTTTTTAATCAAACATATCCTATAATTTTAAACATTCTTATTGCTGCTGTTTGCGGTTTGGCCATGTATGAATTGTTTTTAGCTATGGGAATATTAAAAATGTATTTTTTAACTGTACCTACGTTTGTATTCACTATATTTGTTCCACTATTTGGATTTGGTCTTTATTTTCAGCTTTTGTGGTATATATATACTTTGATAACTTTTAGTGTTATGTTGTTTTTTAAGGATATAATAAACTTTAAAGATATCGCATCAGTATACACTATGGCATTGGTAATTACGTTATCCTTGGGGTTATTTATAAAAGTTAGAGATATGGGTGGCAAATATGGAACGTTTTATATTGTTTTAATTTTGGCCATTGCTTGGATGACAGATACTGGAGCATATTTTTGTGGTAGTTTTTTGGGAAAACATAAGCTTTGTCCGAAGATCAGCCCTAAAAAGACTATTGAAGGGGCTATTGGGGGAATAATAGTTGCAGATTTATCTGCTTTTGTAGTTTGTCTGGTTTTTCAGAACTTCATTTTCTATGAGAATACATTTGTAAACTATTATTTAATCGTATCAATTGGAATAATAGGAGCTATAATTTCTATGTTAGGAGATTTATCTTTTTCTCTTGTTAAAAGAAGCTGTCATATCAAGGATTTTGGAAATGTTATACCAGGGCATGGTGGAATTTTAGATAGGCTAGATAGTGTTATATTTTTATCTCCACTAATATATTTTTTATTAATGATTTTCCCAATCGTTCAAAATGTTTAAGGAAAGTGACTTCTAAGAGAGGTATTTTATGTCAATAGAGAAAATTTCCATATTAGGATCAACTGGTTCTATTGGAACACAAGCGCTTGATGTTGTGAGAAAATTGAATTTAAAAGTTACGTCTTTAGCGGCACATAGCAATATTAAACTGCTTGAAGATCAAATTAGAGAATTTATGCCAAGATCGGTTGCTGTTTTTGATAGCGAAGCTGCAAGCAAACTTAAAGCAAATATTTCCGAATTAGACGTTAATGTTTTGTCTGGCATAGATGGTATTTGTGAATTAGCAGCGGAGAATGATACAGATATAGTTTTAAATTCTGTTGTTGGTATGATAGGTCTTAGGCCAACATTAGCAGCAATAAATGCAAAAAATAATTTAGCTCTTGCAAATAAAGAAACACTTGTTGCTGGTGGATCACTTGTTATGAAAGCGGCAAAAGAAAATAATGTTAATGTTATACCTGTTGATAGCGAACATTCTGCAATTTTTCAATGTTTACAGGGATGCGAAAAAAAAACAGATGTAAATAGATTAATTTTAACAGCTTCTGGTGGTCCATTTTTCGGAAAAGGTCCGGAAGAATTAAAATCTGTCTCTCCAGAAGAGGCTTTAAAACACCCAAACTGGAATATGGGAGCAAAAGTTACTATTGATTCAGCTAGTATGATGAATAAAGGATTGGAAATAATAGAAGCAGTTTGGCTTTTTGATATGAACGTTGATGATATAGATGTAGTTGTTCATAGAGAAAGTATTATACATTCAATGGTAGAATATAAAGACAACTCAATTATAGCTCAACTAGGGATCCCAGATATGAGAATACCTATACAA
>CAKSUE010000188.1 GCA_934501135.1 uncultured Eubacteriales bacterium
AGGGCGACTAGTGGGAAATGATTTTAGGTGTTTTTAGCTTATTTTAGATGCAATAAATCCTTTATTTATCGTGTTTTTTGTATATAGCTTTTTATAGTTTTTTAAGATTTTAGTTCCAATTTAGTGCCACGGATTTTCAATTATTTGATGCCAATTTGTTTATCTTATTCATCATTCCTTCGTTAGTATCTTTCAATAAATGAGTATATGTTTTTAGTGTCTGTTCAACAGAAGCATGACCAAGTCTTTTTGAAACGGCAACAATATTTACTCCATTGTTAATAAGTATGGTTGCATGACTATGACGGAGATCGTGCAGCCTTATTGGTTTGACTCCGCTTTTCTTGATGGCATCTTTAAAGTATCTATCAATTGTTGTAACACTGAGTCCTGTCTTTCCTCCAAACAAGTATCCATGCTTATATTCTTTTTTCAGCTTAAGTAATTCCTGGTACAGATTTTTATCAAGAGCTACCCTTCGTTTCTCTTTCGTCTTTGTAGGTGTTATTCCTTTATTCTGGTTTCTCTGTGATCCATGAATGTAAATCTGACAATAATTTAAATCAGAACATTGCAAGGCAATGATTTCACCACGACGTGCTCCAGTCCAGAACAACGTTTTAAAATAGATTTTGTACAGTTCATTGTCTACTGCTTCAATGAATGTATTAAATTCCTGAATGGTCCATACCTGCATTTCATGCATGGCTTCCTGGTCTGTCTTCTTAAAGTTCTTCAGACATACAGCAACATTAGGAAGACTATATACTTCGTTGGCAAATTTAAATACAGAGCGCACATATGACATTGTTGTATTCTTTGTCTTAGTACCATAGTCTTTTTTGCTTAATTCAGCCCTCCATGCAATCAATTGTGGTTTAGTGATACTTTTTATTGGTTTATCTAAGAAGCCGCTAAAACGTATGTCAAATGCTTCTCTGTGGTGTCTTCTGGATGTCTCGGAAGATTCGAGGTTGTCTTCCCATTGTGAAGCAACTTGCTGAAATGTCAGACTTCCAGTGATTCCAGAATCTTTAGAGTTATTTGCTTTTATTTTTGCTTCATACTCTGCTGCTTCTCTTTTATACTTAAATCCACGCTTTTTCGTGGTTCTCCATTTTCCAGTCAATGGATCTTTGATATTAAATTGTACAAAGTATGTTTTTCTCTGTTTATCGTAGCCAATCATATGATATCCTTTCTTCTTTTTTTGACTTGATTTTGCACTTTAAACCAATATAATATTGGTAAAGATAACTTGAGAAGGATTAACACTGTGTCCCAAAATGGGGTAGGTACAAAGTACTGAGCAATCATATGTGCCTGGGGTTATCTTTTCTTTATACTTTTTTTAAGACTTTCAACAAAATGTTGAGGGTCTTTTTTTATTTCGAAAATTATAAACTGAACAAATTGCTCAGAATACGTATAAGACTCAGTGTGACCTATTGTGTGCTTGTATGCATTTATGTTAAATTCTCGACTTGAAAAAAAATATTTTTCATGTTATATACTATATACCGATAGGGAAACCTATGACAGGTCGATAGCTGGTGGATGATTGAGATAATTAAGCGTATGTTAAGTACGTCGCCTCAGCTAGGGTGGGGTTGCGATTGCAACCCCATTTTAATTTGGCAATCTTAATAAAACATTTATCCCTAATTTATCAGTTAAATATTTTTTTGTTTCAAACCAATTAGAGTTAAATACAAATGCTCTATGTATTGAATTTGCTATTATATCTGCCATTTGAATACCTAGATCGTATTTGGAGTCTTTATATACTACTTTTACTTTAAGATTTCCATATATTAATTTTGGAAATTGCTTCCCGTAATCAAAATTTAAAATTCCAACAGCTAGCTCTTCATATATGCCATCTTCTAAAGAATAATATCCGTTTGATTTGGTAGGCATCTCATCAATATTGATGTTAATGCATAAGTCTTGCTGAGGATCAATAACGTTGTTATTGATTAAAAATTCAACAATGCTTTTAATAACTCTTCGCTGTGAATATTCAATGAAACGCCCTTTAGAACTAGCGTTGTTTCTAATTTCCGGAAAAATATTTCTGTTAAATATAACAGTTGCAAAAGTTTTAAATTGTTTACTTAACTGAATAAATCTTCTTCTATCAGAATTACTTAAGCTGCCATTGCCTTTAACTTCAATACATTTAGAATCACATGCAGCCATGCTTTGTGGACAATAATCACACTTTACATCCTTTAATATTGAATTGTATTTATTATAAAAAGTTGATTTTTCTTCATTTGTGTTAAAAACAATTCCAGCAAAAATTGCTATTTCTTCGTGATTTGAAATTTTACCAGAATCATCCATGTAAATATATATGTGTTGCATTTATTTAATCCTCCATGAGAATGTTTTTTTTAGCTCATTCATATTTTTGTTTTTCATCTTCATTTCTCCTCGCTTTCTCTTACACGTTTCTTTTTAATTGCCATATACTCAATATAATTTATTAATTCTTCCATATCCTGTTTATTAAACTCTTCACCGTGTAAAGCGTTGCTTATTTGATTAATATATACCTGGAATTTTACAGAAAGCTTTTTTTTAGGTTCATCAGCATGTTGCATCAGGTTTGAACCTAAAATCAT
>CAKSUE010000189.1 GCA_934501135.1 uncultured Eubacteriales bacterium
CAAGTATATCTCCTGAATGAACTTCTGCACCTACATGAATAATTCCATTTTCATCAAGATCTCTAAGTAAGTCTTCATTAACATTAGGTATATCTCTTGTAATTTCTTCCGGACCTAATTTAGTATCTCTTGCTTCCGTTTCATACTCTTCTATATGAATAGATGTATATACATCATCACGAACTATCTTTTCATTTATAAGGACAGCATCTTCGTAGTTATAACCTTCCCATGTCATGAAGCCAATTAATGCATTTTTACCCAAGCTTATTTCACCGTTGCAAGTTGCAGGGCCATCTGCTAAAACTTCCCCTGCTTCAACTTTCTGTCCTCTATCTACAACAGGTATTTGATTTATGCAAGTACCTTGGTTTGAACGCATAAATTTAGTTAAATGGAACGTCTCAGATTTTCCGGAATTGTAGTCAACTCTTATTTTATCTGCACTTACGCTCTTTACAATGCCGGCTTCTTTTGAAAGGATACAAACTCCTGAGTCAACACCAGCTTTATATTCCATACCTGTTCCAACAATCGGAGATTCAGTTTTTAATAAAGGTACTGCCTGACGTTGCATGTTTGATCCCATAAGCGCACGATTGGCGTCATCGTTCTCTAGGAACGGTATCATAGCTGTAGCAACTGATACAACCATTCTTGGTGAAACATCCATGTAGTCTGCTCTATCGCTTTCTATTTCAACGAATTCATCTCTAAATCGGCCATTTACCTTTGCATTTACAAATCTTCCCTCTTCATCAAGAGGTTCATTGGCCTGAGCAACTATAAACTCGTCTTCTACATCAGCTGTCATATATACAACTTCAGATGTAACAATTCCTGTTTCCTTATCCACTTTTCTAAATGGTGCTTCTATAAATCCATACTCATTAATTCTTGCAAATGTTGCAAGATATGATATAAGCCCTATATTTGGTCCTTCAGGTGTTTCTATAGGACACATTCTTCCATAGTGGCTATAGTGAACATCACGAACCTCAAAACCAGCTCTATCTCTTGAAAGTCCACCAGGACCTAAAGCAGATAGACGTCTTTTATGGGTAAGTTCTGCTAACGGGTTAGTCTGATCCATAAACTGAGAAAGAGGCGAAGATCCGAAAAATTCCTTTATTGCAGCAACCACAGGTCTTATATTAATAAGAGCATGAGGAGTGATAACCTCTAAATCTTGAGCTTGGAGAGTCATTCTCTCTCTAATAACTCTTTCAAGCCTAGAGAAACCAATTCTAAATTGATTCTGTAAAAGCTCACCAACAGAGCGAATTCTACGGTTACCCAAATGATCTATATCATCTTTTGTTCCAACACCACATGCCAAACAGTTCATGTAATTTATGGATGCAAAAATATCATCCACTATAATATGTTTAGGAATTAGTTCAGCGATTCTATTATTAATCTGTTCTTTAATTTCTTCATCATTTTCACTTGACTCTAAAATTTCCGCTAAAACACTAAAACGTACTTTTTCTTTTATTCCACATTCTTTGTCTGCGTCGAAGTTTACATAGCAATTAATGTCAACCATTCCATTAGATATAACTTTAATTTCTCTGTCATCTTCAAGTTTAATTATTGCAGAAGAAACGCCGGCGTTTTCAATCTCTAAAGCCTTTTCTCTTGTAATAACTTCTGATACATCGCCAATAACTTCACCAGTTAATGGATTAACGACTGGTTGGGCTAATTTTTGTCCTACCAAACGACCAGAAATACCTAATTTTTTATTATATTTATATCTGCCGACCCTCGACATGTCATATCTTCTTGCATCAAAGAACAAAGCGTTAATATGTGATTGAGCACTTTCTATTGTTGGAGGTTCTCCCGGCCTTAATTTTCTATATACTTCGAAAAGGGCCTCTTCTGTATTTTTACAAGAATCCTTTTCAATTGTGGCTAAAATTCTATCATCCTCACCAAAATACTCTATAATTTCAGAGTCGCTTCCCAAGCCTAATGCACGAATAAATACTGTAATAGGGATTTTCCTGTTTTTATCTATACGAACATAAAAAACATCATTCGCATCGTTTTCATATTCTAGCCACGCACCCCTATTTGGTATAACAGTTGCACTAAACAGTTCTTTTCCTGTCTTATCGTATTCCATTTTATAGTATACTCCAGGAGATCTAACAAGCTGCGATACTATAACACGTTCTGCACCATTAATAACAAAGGTCCCGCTATCTGTCATAAGCGGAAAATCCCCCATAAATACTTCAGATTCCTTAATTTCTCCGCTCTCTTTGTTTAAAAGTCTTGCAGTTACCCTTAATGCAGCTGCATAAGTAGCATCACGTTCTTTACACTCATTTACGCTATAATTTGGTTTATCAACATCAAGATTATAGTCAACAAAGTCAAGTACAAGATTTCCGGTATAGTCAGTTATCCCTGATACATCTTTAAATACTTCCTTAAGACCCTCCTCAAGAAACCATCTGTAAGAATTCTTTTGCACCTCAATGAGGTTGGGCATGTCCAGCACCTCGTCAATACGAGAAAAACTCATTCTTAGATTTTTCCCAAGATGCACCGGTTTGACATTTACCATAGGCTCAATCACTCCATTCATCTATTTACCAAT
>CAKSUE010000190.1 GCA_934501135.1 uncultured Eubacteriales bacterium
CAATAATGTCGCTTGCAGTTTTACGTCCAATACCAAAAATATAAGTAAGTCCAATTTCAATTCTTTTATCTCTTGGCAAATCAACACCTGCTATACGTGCCATATTGGTTGCACCTCCTATTGATTATGTCTTAACCTTGACGTTGTTTGTGCTTAGGATTCTCACAGATAACCATGATTTTCCCTTTGCGTTTTATAACTTTGCATTTTTCACAAATCTTTTTGACAGAAGGTCTGACTTTCATTTGTATGCCTCCTCCTACTATTTAGCCAACACGACTAAAATTATTATTTAAAACGAACTATTTTGAACGCCATGTAATGCGTCCTCTTGTTAAATCGTACGGTGACATTTCCACAGTAACTTTATCTCCCGGTAAAATTCTAATAAAATTCATTCTTAATTTTCCGGAAATATGAGCTAATATGGTCTTGCCATTGGGTAGTTCTACCATAAATGTAGCATTTGGTAGAGCTTCCTTAACTGTACCTTCAATTTCGATAACATCCTGTTTTGACAATATAATTACCTCCCCATAACCAATTTATAATAAAACAACTTGCTCTAATGGTATCTAAATAAATGTACTCAACGCTTTACGAATTTTACGATTCGTCTCAAATGTATCTTCAGGCAATACTGTATTTGTAGCAAAAAGATGTTTAAACTTCTTTTTCTTTACCTTTTCAAGTGGTCTATGTTTTCCATCACAAATAATTGCATATTCACTATCTAAGTCAAGAACAACAAAAAAGTATCCTTTATCATGTCCTGCCTTCGATCTTACAACTGATCCTCTCACAATCTTCATAGTGGTTTCTCCTTAATCCGGCAAAGTTAAAATTACCGGACCATCGGGAGTTATAACAATACTATGTTCAAAATGAGCAGAAAGTTTTCCATCAGCCGTAACTGTCGTCCAATCATCTCCTAAAACCTTAACGCGATGAGTCCCAACATTTATCATCGGTTCAATAGCAATTGTCATACCAGGCAGCAACCGAGGGCCTCTGCCTTTTGTTCCGAAATTCGGTACACATGGATCTTCATGTAGCTTCGCACCTACTCCGTGACCGACAAAATCTCGTACCACCGAGTAACTGCGTGCCTCGACATACTCTTGTATAGCATTCCCAATATCTCCTATTCTGGAACCAGCTTTTGCTTTTTTAATGCCTTCATATAAACTTTCCTCTGTGGCATCTAAAAGTTTTCTAGCTTCATTGCTAATATCTCCACATGGGAATGTGTATGCATTATCACCATGGAATCCATTAAAACAGGCTCCTATATCAATACTTACAATATCTCCATTTTTAAGAATGCAATGTTTACTTGGTATGCCGTGGATAACCACATTATTTACCGAAATACATGAGCTTGCCGGGAATCCTCCGTAACCGAGAAACGAGGGGGTAGCCCCCTGCGACTCGATATACTTACGGACTATATTATCAATTTCAGCAGTTGACACACCGGGTTCAACTGCCTGACCAGCGAGCTTTAATGCTCTTGCGGAAATTCTTCCCGATTCTTTCATTATTGAAATTTCCCGGGAATTTTTTATCATAACCATAACTACACCTCTAACGCAGAAAGAGTTTGTTGAGTTATATCCTTAATTTTACCTTTGCCCTCAATAACAATAAGCTTACCTTGTCTGCTATAATAATCTTTTAAAGGTTCGGTTTGATCATGATAAACTCTTAAGCGTGCATTTACTGTATCCGGGTGATCATCCTTACGCTGAACTAGGGTGCCTGAACATTTGTCGCAAACATTATCTACCATTGGTTTTTTATGATCTATATGATAACTTGCTCCACATAACTCACAGACACGGCGTCCGGATATTCTGGAAATAATTTCCTCATCAGAAACCTCAAAGTCAACAACCTTATCTATATCTATTCCCATTTTATCCAGAGCCTCGGCCTGAGGAATAGTTCTTGGAAAACCATCAAGAATAAAACCGTTTTTACAATCTTCTTCCTTCAAACGTTCTTTAATTATTCCAATAACCATGTCATCCGGAACCAAATTTCCTTTATCTATAAATGACTTAGCTTTTTTCCCCATTTCAGTGCCGCTTTTCAGCGCATCTCTAATAATATTTCCTGTCGAAATCGCCGGGATAGAAAAGTGTTTACAAATGGCTTCTGCCTGTGTTCCTTTTCCGGCGCCCGGTGCACCCAAAAGAATTAATTTCAATATTCTTTACCTCCCAATAACACTATGTGTTAATCTAAAAAGCCCTTATAATGGCGCATCATCATCTGAGATTCCATCTGTTTTACAGTTTCAAGAGCAACACCGACTAAGATTATTACAGATGTTCCACCAAGTGACATATTATGCATTTTAGTTAAAGCACCAAACACAATAGGTAATATTGCTATAACTGCTAAAAACAGAGCGCCTATTAGAGTGATTTTAGATAATATCTTGGAAATAAAATCAGCTGTTGGTTTTCCTGGACGAATTCCAGGTATTGTTCCATTACTTTGGCGAAGATTATTTGCCATTTCAATAGGATTATACTGTATTGCAACATAAAAATAAGCAAATAATATAATCAATAAGAAATAAACAACTGAATAAACCCATCCACC
>CAKSUE010000191.1 GCA_934501135.1 uncultured Eubacteriales bacterium
GCAGAAAATTCGATTATAAGTCATTTTAATGTTCAAGGTTTTCCGGAACAAGATACTTCGACAGGGATATATTATTCTTTTGAATATGGTGATGCGACTTTTATAGTATTTAATACTAATGATTTGGATAAAGATAATAAAATAGATATGAAACAGTATAAGTGGGCATTAAGGGTTGCTAGTAATGTGAAGACTAAGTGGAGAATAGTCTTAATCCACAAATCTCCGTACTCTAATGGTCCACATCACGATGATGATGATGTTAGGGCAATGACTAAACAGATAGTCGATTTTTGCAGAGAGGCTAATATTGATCTTGTAATTGCGGGGCATGATCATGTTTTTGTTAGAACACCGGTACTTATTAATGGTAAAAAATCAAGGTATAACGACAAAATTATTAAAAGAAACGGAATAAAATATGAGACCGCTATAAATCCACTGGGGACTGTATTTGTTGTTCCCGGCACGTCTGGGGTTAAAAATTATGGCCAAGATCTTTCTGCAATAATTCCAAATGATGTTATGGAGCAACCTAATTGTCCTGTTTTTTCAGCTGTTACGGTTGAAGATAATATACTGTACTTTTCATCTTATAAATATAATGACGTTAAAGGAGAATCTCATTTGTTGGATAGTTATGCATTAGAAAAAACTAATGTTGACTATATAAATGTGTCAAAGGAAGAGGATGAGGAGAAAATTAGGTTAGAAAAGGCGTATAAAAATATAAAAAACTCTTCTAAAGTTGTTGTACGGAATAGGTCTGAATTTACTCAGGCTCTGAATGATGAATCGGTTGGAACAATTATTACTGAGGGAAATGATATAAAGATTGAAACAATTTTTGGCAAAAAAAGAAATCAAGTAATAACAAGGGATGTTTGTATTGAAGGGAGCTCTTGTATATATAATATTACATTTAAGGTGAAAAATGGTGCGACTTTAATATTTAAGGATTTGGTTACGATTGATAATACAAGGACACAGGGATCTTTATTTCCGGCATCTAATTGTGTTGAATTATATGACAATTCAGTTTTAGTAATGGAAGACTATTCATCGCTAAGGACTGAATATGGAACGGGAGTTAAAGGGTTTTGTGTATTTATGTATGGTAGCAAATCAAGGGCATCTTTTAATAGCGAAAGTGAACAATGGGGTTCTAAAGGAAGTGTATATGCAATTCATAACGGCTCAAAAATAATTATAAATTCCGGAAAGTTCAGTAATAAGGGAGTTAGGTATGCTATAAAAACTTATGGTAAGATTGTTATAAATGGAGGCAAAATAAAGGATTTACAGGCTATGCATAGTTCTAAGGTTTTTTTTAATGATGGTGTTATAGGAAATGATAATGATTTGAATTCAAAAACACCACTTACTATTTATAATAAGGCGTATTTTTCTGGAGGAAGGGTTAAGGAAAATAATGGGGTTTCAATTAATCTTGCAGATAGGAATGCAAGACTTTATATAAGACCGTCGCATGAGGGGGCCGTGAATATATGTGGTATGAAACCATATTTAAGCAGAATAAAGACTGATAATTTTAAAGATGCTGTGTCTTTTTTTAATGAAGATGTAGGAGAACCTCATTTTCAGGAGTACGATAAAATGTTTATCATTAATAAAAAGATCCATGAGTTTGATGAATTAGTTGAACTTACTCCAAAGGAATTAGATACTAGGTTAGGTAGCTATATAAAGGCTTCTTTGCCTGAAGGTGATTCATATGTATGGGCTAGGGCTCTGTATGCTTCGGCAGAGAAGAATGTAAACCATTTTAAATGTAGTTCTGGAGCAAAAGCTTTTATTTATTCGGATCTAAAGCATATTACAAATTATCCTGTGGAAAAAATATATATAAAGAAGGTTGATACATTAAGATTTTCGGAAGACAATGAAAATAAATATCAATTGAGCTATACTTCGTATCCTGAAAAAGCACTTGATGACAAGGTGTATTGGTCGGTTGATGATACGGAAGTAGCAGAGATAGATGATAGTGGACTATTAAAAATAAAAAAACCAGGCATATTTAGAGCTACTGCTGTTTTGGTGAGTAATAGCAGTATATTTTGCAGAAGAGAAATTAAGGTTGTAAAGTGATTGTGGTAAGAATTACGGGGTGAAATAATGAATACGGATTTAAGAAATGTATCTTCTGACAATAATTTGTCCAGAAGCCAAAAGTTGAAGAAAAAACAACAATATAAAAGAAAATTAATAATTAGAAGAACTGCTATTTGTGTATCTTTGACGCTGGTTTTTATTATCTTTGTTACAGCTGCGGTTTTGCTTTTCTATGTTGTTATTGATAATGGTGACGAGTTTTACAATGAAGATAACACAAATGCCTCGGAGAATATTTCTGTTAATACGTCTCATATAAACGATGAGGGGGACTTTAGTATTTGGAATGAGGAATGCGATTTTAATTTAGTTGTTGTAAATAAAGATAACGAGTTGCCAAGCAATTTTAAAGAGGATCTTGTGGATTTTAGAGGGGTTAAAATTGATAGAAGAATAGAAGAAAATCTTTCTAAAATGATGGATGATGCTGAAAAAGATTCTATTAGTTTATGGATATCGTCTGCATATAGA
>CAKSUE010000192.1 GCA_934501135.1 uncultured Eubacteriales bacterium
ATCTATAGGTGTTGTAAAAGGAAAAATAGACCATCCATCTTTATATTCAAGCTTAGATGATATGTTTTCTAGATTTGGACAAGAAGAAATTGGAGCAATAAATATAGGAAATATGTTTGAAGAGATGATGTCTATATGTAATTTCCATCATATATCTATGCCCAGGGAAATAACTATGTTAGGCAGAGGTATGGTAACTATTGAAGGTGTATTAGCAAAATGTTGTCCTAATGTAAACTTAATAGAAATCATGGCCAATCACATCTATTCAACATCACATGACAACATTAACCTAAATAATATATTAGGAACCTCCGTAAAGGATTTGTATTTCTCCGGTAAAAAAGCTATCACGCTTCCTAGCCAGATCTCAGATATCATCAGCATGGCAATAAAAGGACAAACAAAATTAAATATTGAAATGACAAGCGCTAATGATCCGATGAATCAATTAGATCATACGGTAGACAAGTTAGTTGTCTGTATTATTGTAGCCGCACTCCTCATAGGTTCAAGCCTTATATGTATAACTAATATGCAGCCTAAGTTCCTTGGAATCCCTGCCCTTGGCGCTATAGGCTACATTGCAGCAATTATCTTAGGATTCTGGCTTGTTATTCATATACTACGCAAACAGCGTTGATTTTTTATAAATAAAAGAATATTGAAGTTTATTAATTTACATGTTATACTAACAATATAGCTTAGAGGAGATTTGTATGAAAAAATTAACCTTTCAAGCCAATATTTCTGAGCTTAATAAAGTTCACGAATTTATTGAAAAAGAATCGGAAAAATTTAATTATAGCCCAAAAATAATTCATCAGGTACATATGATTGCTGAAGAAATTTTTATTAATATAGTTTCATATGCATATAAACCTGACGATAAAAATCAAAATGTAATGTTAACTTTAGAATTTAATCCAAAAGATTTATTTATAAAATTTGAAGATAATGGAGTTCCTTACAATCCTCTTAAAAATGAAGATCCTGACACCTCTTTACCTCTCGAAATGCGTCCCGTAGGTGGTTTAGGAATATTCATAGTTAAACATATTGCCGATAGCATAGATTATAAATATAATGATGGTAAAAATACCCTTGTAATAAAGAAAAATGTATAAGGAGGCTTTATTGTGAAAATATTTAAAACAATAAATGATAGCCAGATAATATTTTATATAGAGGGCCATCTCGATACCTCTACAGCACCTGAATTAGAATCGGCTTTAAATGAAGTTTTAGATGGCAAAAGAATTGAGCTTATTCTTGATTTCTCAAAGCTGGACTATATTAGTAGTGCCGGGTTACGTGTTCTTCTTGGAGCACAAAAGAAAACAAATGAAGTAGTTGGAAGCTTAACTATAAAACATGTAAACCCAACTGTTATGGAAGTTTTTAATATGACAGGTTTCTCTGATTTTCTTACAATTGATAATAGATAATGTAGTTTTATAATCTCTGGGTTAGCATCTAGAGATTTTTTTATTGTAAAATAATAAGGTTATAAGATATACAATAATAACATTCAATTGGATCTATTAATAGGGTTCTTATTTATCTAAAAATAATGTCCTCTCTTTATTAAAATAATGCCCATCAAATAACAACTCAAAAGAAGTAATGAGTAATTATACTTTGATACTAGTAAAATATAGAATCCTAGCGCTGCCAAAGGAAGCAACACTAAAAATGATATTAGTTCCAACACCATTATCGCTTTATCTTGTTGTAGTTTGTTAGACAAGTATATATAAAGAATTTGTCCACCATCCAAAGACTCTATTGGCATAATATTAAAAATTCCAAGAAATAAGTTTTCTGTTATTAGTATTAATATATCTTCATTTTTGCAATTTACATATAATACCCATAATACTGCTACAATTAAAAAATTCGCAGTAGGGCCTCCTAGTAATATAAAAATATCTTCTTTATAATCTCTATTGTTTCTGCTGTTATCGTTTATGTCCTACTAAAATCATTACTAAAATATGTCCTAATTCATGTAATAAAGCAGAACTTAACCCCCAAACTAATACATTAGATGATTCTATAATTATAAAAGAGCTTATAAGACATATAAATAGAAAACTAATTTCTATTTTTATTCCAAATATACTAAATGTCATTATATATTCCTTTTAATAAAGGTTCAGGATCATAACAATCACCAGCAACTCTTAATTCTATATGAAGATGATTTCCTGTTGAGTTGCCTGTACTGCCAACATAAGCAATAGGAGTTCCAACAGATACTTTATCTCCCTTAACTACACTTAATGAACTACAATGTGCATATAGTGTGTTTATATCATTGCCATGGTCTAAAATTATGTATTTCCCATAGTCTAAATCTTCTCCTGCTGTTTTAACAGTTCCCGATAATACAGGATATATGGGATCTCCTTCATTTGCCGCAATATCTAAGCCATAATGCATTTTTTCTTCTCCATTACATTCTCTATACCCAAATTTAGAAGAAATTAGGCCCTCCTGCAAAGGAGCTACTATGTTTGTTGAAAGGCACAGTGGGCTACTTTTATTCCCACTTGTTACCGCGCGACTATTTGAAAAATTAAATTTATAATCAAAGTCCTGATA
>CAKSUE010000193.1 GCA_934501135.1 uncultured Eubacteriales bacterium
GTTTTCACTTGTATTTCTGAAACTTACTTCCTTATTTATATTAGTTCTTTTACTTGCTGTTTCTACTTTTGTATTTTTATCAATATTGAAATTCTCAAATAAAATAAGTAACAAATACAAATACAAAAATCGCCCTAATTTTTAAGACGATTTTTGTATACTTCCATTTTATATTCTATACTAATAATAAAATATTTGTTGGTTTAATGCGAAAAAGTACGATGTAAACATTGAGGTTGGCTCAAATTCGCATTAATACTGGTTCTTCTCAAATCCCCAATAACTCTCCACACCAGTCAGCCTCTTGAAACAATTTGCGTTCCATAACTTCACATATATTATTGGTTAACCCTATAGTTTGGATTCCACCCGTTTTAATTTCAATTTTGTAATGTTGCAACAATACTGTTGATTGAACTGCACTCTCTGCATCTTCTCTATTGCTTATTCCTTTTGTATTAACAAAATAGTAATATTCTTTTACTTCGCCAGTTGCAGCATTACCAGTTATTCTATATACACTATTGCCTGTCCCTATAATAATTTATTTATCGGGACAAAATTTCAATGTGCAATGATTTAACACTGAACATATTTTTAACATTTTGAATAATTATTACAGATTAAATTCTAATATAATCTGTATTATCATACCCTGATCTTTTTGGTTCTCTTCCCACTAAAGTCTCAATAGACACATTTAATATATCAGCTAACACAACCAATTCTATATCTGTAACAATTCTTAACTGTCCTTCCAATTTCGACAAACCAGAAGCATTCATATCTACTCCATTGACCTGTAACTGTGCTAACAATTCTTTTTGCTTCATACCATTTCTTTTTCTAAGCTTTTCAACTCTTGACCCAATTAAATTCTTATCCCCTAACTTTTGCTTCCTTATTCTCATAAATTTTCCCCTAACAATCATATTATAAATATTTCTTGCAATTACTTATAGATATTATAATATAAATTCATATAAATTGGTAGTGTTTAAAAGAAAGAGAATATTATAAAATAAAAAAATTGAAAAGGAAACAATGTGAGCAAGATGTAGGAATAATATAAAAAGCGAGAAAATCAAACGAAAAACAACAATATCTGTGCCAAAAGAAAATATCATACAATAGTAATGAATTAGTGAAAATATTTTTATAAAAATGTATTTTGTATTACACAAGATACATTTTATTTTTTACTATTAAAAATATAGCTATATTCACACTTCAACTTATATTCATTATTTATCAATCAAGTGTCAAACTGAGTTCTTTTTACTTTTTTCTAAAAAAATAAGAATTTTCATAATCAATACTTACCTTTATCCTATGTAACCTTATGCATCCCTTAAATACTTCTTATCCATATTCAGGATATTTCTCGCCCAAATATGGAATCATATTCAATTTATTGTAAAAATAAAATACGTTATCCCCAGTGATTTCCTATTCCCAATGAGGTCAAATTGCTACATCCTGAACAAGCCTTATCTTTATTAGATTTTACATTATAGAAGATCTTTATTGATGTTAGTTTTTCGCAATTACAAAATGCACATCCTACAATAGATATTACACAATCCGGTATAGCTACAGAGTTTAATTTAGAGCAATCCTTAAATACACCATTTTCAATATTAGTTCCCACTTTATTTATCGTTATTAAGCTTATTTCATTTATATATACCACGGAGAAACGAGCATATATTCAAAATAATATTATTAATTATCCATTTTTCCTTCACCAGAAGTAATTAATTTACCCATACTGCCATCAAAAGAATATGTTACGCATTATCGACAACTCCCAGATTCGGATTTGCCTTGTAAGAACGTATTTATTACTAGCATACCCAAGCTGTACTTCGGTTCCATAACATAAATCATCCAAATAATGTTTCTCAAGTATATAACTCTAGCCCGGTTTAGTATCGCCAGGATAAATTTCATCAGTTACTTTTTCATAGCTGTCAAGTGTGTTTTTATCTATTTTTATTCAATCGTTACATACAATAACAGCTGTTAAATCTAAACAACCCTTAAATGCATCTTCACTAATTTTGGTTACATTAATTGGTATCTCTATGTACGTTAGACCTGTACAACCAGAAAAAGACATTTTACCAATCTCTGTCACGCTGTCTGGGACGGTTACAGAAGTTAAGCATATGCAATCCATAAATGCGCATTTACCAATGTAAGTTATGCCATCTTCTATCTTTATGGAAGCTATTCTGTTTTTATAGGAATACCAAGGAGGAAGATTACGAGATGAGAAATCTTGCATCTTTCCTCTACCTTGGATCACTAATTCTCCAGTATATTCATCGAACGAGTACATTATATCTCCTACACTGTTACTTTTAAATTCATAAGGATCAGCGAATACATTTACAGAGAATGTAGTTAACATTATTGCCATCAACATTATGACTGAAATTATTTTTTTATATTTGTTGTTTGTCATTTAAAACATCTTCTTTCTACTTCTTACTTTGAATTAGGGAATATTTTACCATATAACATTGATTCTGTAAATATATGTTTTTGCTTATATTAAATTTTTTACTTTATTAAGAAT
>CAKSUE010000194.1 GCA_934501135.1 uncultured Eubacteriales bacterium
GTGTATATCTTCTCCATAATATTTCTATAAAGCAATATGAAATTCCACTCGCAGCAAAAATTGCAATATCTTGTTTAACTCGCCTCACAATCCATCACCAGTATTAATTTGCCCGGTTGAGTAATTTTTATTCTCAATTTATAACAAACTTTAATTATAAAATAAAACAGAGAAAGTTTTTAATTTTTTTATATAAACTATAGTATTATATTTTATGATTCGGTTTAATAATGCTATTAATTAGCATTTTTAACTAAATTGTTTTTAGAAATAATATGTAAAAATGTTTTTATGCTGTATGGATAATGCTTTTATATTTATTTTTGTTGTGGTATAATATTTCTGCTTAAAATGCTTGAATAAAAAAATAAAAGAGGTGTATTTTATGGATTTAATGCTATGGGCCCCTTTGGGCTCAGTGCTAGCTCTGGCTTTTGCGGCTTATTTATCGTGGAAAGTCTTAAAAGAAGATGAGGGCAAAGATGAAGTTAAAAGAATAGCCCTTTCTATAAGAACTGGCGCAAGTGCATACTTAAGCCGTCAGTACAAAGGTGTTTCAATATTCTTTGCAGCGATGTTTGTTATTTTAGGAATTCTAGCTTTTTTAGGATTCGTTAATCCTTTCATCCCTGTTGCCTTTGTTACTGGTGGATTCTTTTCTGCTTTGTCAGGATTTATTGGCATGAAAATTGCCACACAAGCTAATTCAAGAACTGCAACAGCAACACAAAAGAGCCTTAATAATGGACTAAAAGTTGCTTTTTCCGCAGGCGCAGTAATGGGCTTTACAGTTGTTGGATTAGGAATGCTAGATATGTCTATATGGTATTATATTTTAAGATTTTTCTATAAAGGCTTATCTGCTGAACAACAAGCTCAAAGTATTTCATCAGCTATGCTAACGTTTGGTATGGGTGCTTCTGCTATGGCTCTATTTGCTAGAGTTGGTGGAGGAATTTTCACAAAGGCAGCAGACGTAGGGGCTGATTTGGTTGGAAAAGTTGAAAATTCCATTCCAGAAGATGATCCAAGAAACCCTGCAGTAATTGCCGATAATGTTGGCGATAACGTTGGTGACGTTGCAGGTATGGGTGCAGACCTATATGAATCTTACGTTGGAGCAAGAATATCTGCATGTGCATTAGCAGTATCTGCAGGATTTGGTCTTAAAGGTATGGCCGTTCCAATGATATTAGCAACAATTGGTATTATAGCTTCAATCATTGGTACATTTTTTGTAAGAACTAAGGAAAATGCTTCTCAAAAGAGTTTGCTTTCTGCTCTTAGAAGAGGTACGTATATTAGTGGAATATTAGTTGCAATAGGCGCGTTCCTATTAATTTATTTTGTTTTTGGAATGGATAAAATAGGGTTTTTCTATGCAATTATTTCTGGTCTTTTAGCAGGGGTGCTAATTGGTTATTTCACGGAGTATTTTACTTCTGACAATTATAAACCAACTCAGAATTTATCTAAAACTTCAGAGACAGGTCCTGCTACTATAATTATAGGTGGACTTTCTTTGGGAATGATTTCAACAGCTATTCCGGTAGTTATAATAGCTATTGCTATCTTAGTAAGCTTCTATCTCTCTGGAGGTATGGCATCATTTAGTTCAGGATTATACGGAATAAGTCTTGCGGCTGTTGGAATGCTTTCTACTTTGGGAATTACTTTAGCTACTGATGCTTATGGCCCTGTTGCAGACAATGCCGGCGGCATTGCAGAAATGTCTGGTATGGGTGAAGAGGTTAGAAAGAGAACAGATGCTCTTGATTCTCTTGGAAATACAACAGCAGCAACAGGAAAGGGATTTGCTATTGGATCAGCAGCACTTACTGCTTTAGCATTGATTGCTTCATATATAGAGCAAATTAAAATTATAAAACCAGGATTTATATTTAATCTCGAGATAACAAGCCCTCCTGTACTAATTGGTTTATTTATTGGAGCTATGTTACCATTTATATTTGCGGCTTTAACAATGGACGCAGTTGGACGTGCCGCAACAAGTGTAGTTGTAGAGGTTAGACGACAATTTAAAGAAATAAAAGGCCTTTTAATAGGAAAAGGTCAACCTGATTATGCTAGATGTGTAGATTTGTGTACTAAATCTTCGTTAAAAGAAATGATCCTTCCATCTGTTTTAGGAATTGTTTCACCAATTATTGTAGGTCTTGTATTAGGGGTAAATGGTGTAGCTGGATTATTAGCTGGTGCAACTGTATCAGGATTTGTTCTTGCAATTATGATGGCAAATGCTGGTGGTGCTTGGGACAATGCTAAGAAATATATAGAATCCGGACATAACGGAGGAAAAGGTTCTGATTGTCATAAAGCGGCAGTTGTGGGAGATACAGTAGGCGATCCATTTAAAGATACGAGTGGTCCAGCAATAAATATTTTGATTAAACTTCTTTCAATAGTATCAATTGTTTTTGCTTCTGTTATTGTAAGTTATTCTTTATTTTAATAGGTAAGATACAAAATGAACCACCAGTTTATCTGGTGGTTTATTGTATTTATATGGCAATAATAGGCTGAGCCAGTGGATAAAAAACTTTAGCCATGGAC
>CAKSUE010000195.1 GCA_934501135.1 uncultured Eubacteriales bacterium
GGGTTTAACCTTCAATGGGCTTGGTCTTCTGGATATATTGTCGGTCTAAATGCTGCTAAAAATGTTTAAAGGAGAAAAAATGTTAAGACTATTAAATGTTTCATTGAATCTGGATTATAAAGACAGCGAACTAATAAATATAGTATCAAAAAAATTAAATATTCCTAAAAAGTTTATTACAAAGGTATCATTATATAAGCGATCTATTGACGCAAGAAAAAAGAACAATATATATTTCTTGTGTTCTATAGATGTTGAATTATCTAAAGAAATCAAAAACTATAAAAAATATATATCTAAAAATGTTATAGAAACTTCCCCTTATGTTTACAACACCACGGAACGTGTAAATCTTAAAACACGTCCCTTAGTTGTTGGATTTGGACCAGCAGGAATATTTGCATCGTTGATTTTAGCTGAATCAGGGTGCAATCCGATTGTTATTGAGCGCGGTAAAGATGTTGACAGCAGAAACAAGGATATTAATAATTTCTGGAATAATTCCATTTTAAATGCCGATTCTAATGTGCAATTTGGTGAAGGTGGAGCTGGAACATTTTCTGATGGGAAATTGAATACAGGCGTAAAAAATATTAGATCAAGAAAAGTGTTACAGGAATTTGTAAATTGCGGAGCACCAGAAGACATATTGTATCTCACAAAGCCCCATATAGGTACTGATAAGCTAAAAATTACAGTTAAAAACCTAAGAAAAAAAATTATCTCCTTAGGCGCTGAAATAAATTTTGAAACTAAACTTTTAAAAATTATTACTAAAGATAATAAAGTTGTATCTGCAATAGTTCAAAAACAAAATAAAATTTATGAAATAGAAACTGACAACATCATCTTAGCAATAGGACACAGCGCAAGAGATAGCTTTTCGATGCTCAATGATTTAGGAATATTTATTGAACCTAAACCATTTTCTGTTGGTGTAAGAATCGAGCATCCTCAGAGTTTGATTAATAAAAGCCAATATGGCGCATTTTACAACCATCCTGCACTAGGCGCTGCTGATTATAAATTATCTGTTCATCTTAAAAACAAAAGAGGTGTATACACATTTTGCATGTGTCCTGGTGGGCAAGTTGTTGCTGCTGCATCTGAGAAAGGCAAATTAGTCACTAATGGTATGAGCGAATACAAACGAGATAAAACCAATGCAAACAGCGCTATTTTGGTTGGAGTAAACCCTAATGACTTTGAAGACGATCATCCTCTTGCAGGGGTAAAATTTCAGCGTAAATTAGAGGAAAAAGCCTTTACTTTAGGAGGAAGTAACTATAAAGCTCCTGTACAGCTTGTCGGCGATTTTTTAAAGGGTATTCCCTCTAAAAATATAGGATCCGTCTTTCCCAGCTATAAACCTGGTTATAATTTATGTGATATATCATTTTGCTTACCAAGTTATATAACAGAATCCTTAAAGCAAGGAATAGTTGAAATGAATAAAAAAATAAATGGTTTTGCACTTTATGATGCAATCTTAACAGCTATAGAAACTAGATCATCATCACCTATTAGAGTTACAAGAAATGATTATGGGGAATCAGTAAATCTAATTGGACTATATCCATGTGGTGAAGGAGCAGGATATGCGGGAGGAATAATGTCGGCAGCCATTGATGGGATTAAAACCGCCGAAAATATAATTAATAGAAACTAAAACAGCAGAAGGGCCGCTAAGCTCTTCTGCTGTAATAATATTGAGTTTGCATATTAATTTGTAAAGTTAATTTTAACCCTATATTTTAGAAATATCTGCATATTCACTTGAGACTATAACATCACCGCGATTTAAAATTACATAATAATCTCCACCAAACTCATCTACTCCATCAATGCAAATTGCATCATACCCTGCAATTTCTGCAAAATTTCCTATATCAAGATTTTCTAATCCATTGCACATAGTATCGTTTTCGTATAGTTTTGTAAAATAGTTAGTATCAACATTCTTATAAAATGAAAATAATTCCTCTAAATCTCTAAATTTTATAATCTTTGCTGAATCGTTTAAGCACATTTTCAAAATTCCTATGTTGTCTTCCCGTCCTGAATATTTCAATGCTGTTCTTACATTTGTCGATGCATAAGATCCATTTCCATAGGAACCTATCCCATTATAAAACTCTCTGTATCTAAAATTATCAGCATATTCTGCTGCTGGCTTTCCGTCTCTATCACTTAAACCTCTATAAAGTATTGGCTTTCCTTTTGACAATTCATCAAATGCCACTTCATCCACAACCTTTGGAAGGGCAGAGTAACCATCATATCTATTCAACAGTTTAGCTACGATATCCACTTTGGCTCCTAAATTTGCAGACATATACTGAGTTAAATCTACTTCATCAATTTCAAGTTTTTTCAATAGATCTGCCATCTTTTCCTGAACATTTTTTGCTTCATCAACTAAATTTAATCTTTTTTCATCCCAAGATATTTTCTTTCCGTTTACTATACATCCATCTGGAAATACAAATTGATTTGCATATATACTTTCAACACAATTTGCTTCTTTTAGATTTTCACAATTATAAAAAGCTAATCTCTCTATATGG
>CAKSUE010000196.1 GCA_934501135.1 uncultured Eubacteriales bacterium
ATTTTGTATATACAAAATATGTTATAATATATTAAAAGTTATATTCAAAGGAGAATTATATGAGTAATATTATAATAGACAATCATATTCATACTAATAATTCCAGAGATTCCTTTTATTCATTTGCTTCTATGTGTAATGAGGCTATTAATAAGGGTGTTAGTATTATTACAATTACAGATCATTGTGAAGTAAATGAATATATAGAAGAGGGGTATGATAAATCTATTAGAAATTCAATAAAAGAAATTAACGAAGCAAAAGAAATGTTTCATAATCAAATTGAAGTTTTGGCCGGTATAGAGTTAGGGCAAGCAATACAGGATATCAGTGCGGCAAATGATATCCTGAAAATTGAAAATGTTGATTTTATATTAGCATCTGTTCATAATATAAAGAATATGGACGATTTTTATTATATGAATTACAAAGAAGATACAGTCTATAATATATTAGACATTTATTTTGATGAAATTTTAAAGGTGATTGAGTGGGGAAACTTTGATTCTTTGGCCCATTTGACGTATCCGTTAAGATATATTTTAAGAAACAGCTCAATTAATATAGATATATCGAGATGCTACAATCATATAGATATAATCCTAAAGGCTTTAGTAAATAATAAAAAGGCATTGGAAATTAATACATCAGGTCTTAGGCAGCAAATTAATACAACCTTACCCAATTTAGATATTATTAAGAGATTTAGACAATTTGGTGGTGAGTTTATAACAATTGGCTCAGATGCACATAAACCTGAAGATATAGGTAAAGGAATAAAAGAGGGTATAAGTGTAGCCAAAGAGGCCGGTTTTTCATGCATTACTGTTTATAGAAACAGAGAGCCACATAGGATTGAAATAGATTAGCACTTTCTTGACTTTTCAGTATATTTAATACTATACTTAAAACTATATTTTTAACGTGTTAGGGGAATTAAATATGGATAAATTGTTGGAACTCTTAAATGAAAATTCACAGCTCACTGTAACTGAACTTTCAGCTATGCTTAACAGAAGCGAAGAGCATATAAAACATCAGATAGAGCTATATGAAGAACAGGGAATTATTAAAGGTTATAAAGCACTTATAAACTGGGATAAGTTAGATGATTCGTGTGTATCTGCAATTATAGAGTTAAAGGTTGTTCCACAGAGAGAAACAGGTTTTGATGAAATAGCTAAAAGAGTAATGCGTTTTGAAGAGGTTGAGAGCGTATATCTTATGGCAGGAGGATATGATTTATCTGTGATGGTTAAAGGGAAAAATATTCAGGAAATTTCAATGTTTGTATCGAGAAGATTATCAACACTTGATAATGTTGTATCCACAGCAACACATTTTGTTCTATCGAGATATAAGGATGGTGGCGTTATTTTATTTAATGAGGAAGAAGCAGATAAAAGGAGCATGATTTTATAATGGATTATAGTTCACTGCTTAATAATAATGTAAAGAGTTTAAAGCCATCAGGTATAAGAAAATTTTTTGATATTGCAAATGACATGGAAAATGTTTTATCTCTTAGCATTGGAGAACCTGATTTCACTACTCCATGGCATGTGCGTCAAGCTGGAATAGATTCTTTAGAGAAAGGGAAAACATATTATTCTCCTAATAAAGGTTTTTTAGAATTAAGAAAAAGTATAGTAAATTATTTTAACAGAAGATTTAGTGTAAAGTATAATTATGAAAATGAAGTTTTAGTAACTGTAGGAGGCTCAGAAGCAATAGACCTTTGTGTCAGGACTTTAATAAGTAAGGGTGACGAGGTTTTAATACCTCAACCGAGTTTTGTTTGCTATGAACCTATAACTATAATGGCTGGGGGTAAACCCATTATTATAGAAACAAAAGAAAGTGATAATTTTAAATTAACTGCTAAAGCTTTAGAGGATAATATTACATCAAATACAAAACTTTTAATACTTCCTTATCCGAGTAATCCTACGGGTGCAGTTATGAGAAAAAAGGATTTGGAGGAAATCGCAAAAGTTATAAGAAAACACAATTTATTGGTTTTGTCTGATGAAATATACGGTGAGCTTACATATGGCAATGAAAGACATATAACATTTTCTTCTATAGAAGGAATGAAAGAAAGAACCATTGTAGTTAGTGGATTTTCAAAAACGTATGCTATGACGGGGTGGAGGTTAGGTTTTGCCTTAGGTCCTAAAGATATTATTGATAGCATGACAAAGCTACACCAATTCTCGATAATGAGTTCACCTACAACGTCACAATATGCCGCTATTGAAGCATTAAATAATGGTGATGATGATATTGAGAGTATGAAATCTCAATATGATTTAAGACGCCGCTTCATTGTAGATGGTTTTAGAAGAATGGGACTTTATTGCTTTGAACCAGAAGGCACATTTTATGTTTTTCCCTGCATAAAAAGTACCGGTTTAACGTCAGACAAATTTTGCGAAAAACTATTAATGAAAGAAAAAGTAGCGATTATTCCGGGAACAGCCTTTGGTGCTTGCGGAGAGGGTTTTGTAAGGGTTTCCTATTCATATTCTATTAATCATATTAAAGAGGCTTTAAAG
>CAKSUE010000197.1 GCA_934501135.1 uncultured Eubacteriales bacterium
ACAGAACCAACCCATATTCAAAGCGGCGACACCATCCGCCTTGGCAAAACAGAACTTGGAATTGTGTATTAAGGAGGAATTTATATGGCTGATTTAAACTATACCAGTGTAGAGGTTAGCACAGAAAAGCTAAGAAATGATATTAACGAAATGAATATCTGCCTTGAAAATAATAAGCGTGCTATTGAGGATATATTTTTATCCGTTGAACATCTCAATACTATGTGGGAAGGTAATGCTAATGCCGCTTTTAATGAAAAATTCAAAGCGGATTACAATGAAATGAAATCCTATTTTTTAAGTGTTGAGCGTTTCATTAAAAAAGTATCAGAGGATTGTTCGTCATATGAAGAATGTGAGCGTTCCGTTAATGAATTTGTAGAAAGTTTGCAAGTTTAGGAGAAGAGAACAATGAATGAAAAAAGTTATAAAACATCATTTGGAAATGTGACGATAAAGGTTTCAACTGATTTAATGCAATCAACAGCTAATGAAATCTTAAAAAAAGCAGAGGATGTAAATAATCAATTTAATAATATGATTGAAATTGTTCAGAACACCTCTTTGTATTGGAAAGGTCAGACAGCAGATAATGAGCGTAAAAGCCTAAAAATGCAAAGTGATAATGTTGTTGATATTGTAAAGGAACTTAGAAGTTTTGTTGAAAAACTTCAACTCATGGGGCAAATTTATGAAAAATCAGAAGAAAGTTCAGTGAATTCAGCTAATCAGTTGCCAACAAATATAATTGCGTAAGGGGGAGAGATTGTGGCTAAAACAAGGACTCAACTTTATTATGACTATTTATCGGCTAAAAATAAAGCAAATGAACTTGATGAAATTGCAAATGAGATAATAAAATTGTCCAATGAACATCTATCAAATGAATTTATGTATATCTATCTTCATTGGACAGGTGAAGCTTCAAAATCTTTTCAAAATAAAGGAAAAATTTTAGGTCAACAGATAGAAAAACATGCTTTAGAGATAAGAAAATGTGCGTCAACAATTCGTACAGTTGCTGAAAGAGTGTATAAAACAGAAATGGAGGCGTTACGTATTGCACATGAAAGAAAATATTAATAATAGATAAGAAGGTGAAAAAATTGAGTGAGTTTTCAGTTCGTTGGATTGAATTAAAAAAGAGTTCTGATACAGTTAATAATTATTCAAAACAATTATATGGCTATAGTGAGAAAATAGAAAAAATAAAAAACAACCTTTCTCTTTCTTCTGCTGTATCATCAAAACTAAAGTCAAGTTTAAGTTCAGTTTCTGAAAAATTAAAACTCGATGCAAATAAAATTGAAAAGATGAGTAATGCTTTACAATATTCTGCCAGTAAATATGAGGAAACTGAGAGAAAATTATCTTCACAAGGAACCAGTTTTAATTGGAATAAAAAGCATAAAGCAACAAATATAGTGAATGAAAATGCTGTGTTTTTTAGCAAAAAAGACAATCCACTTAATCCAAGGTTTGTTAATTTATTAAAAAGCTATCCGGATTATGCATTTACATTACTTAAGGAATTCGGTGTTCCGGGTGCTGCAGCGGGATTGATTCAAAATGTTTATGGATTACTTACAGGAGCCGGGGATAAGACCGAGAATATGATTAAAGCCGAAAAATCTTCAATAGGTTTAGTAGGTGATATAATGGGGTCTTTTAGCGGAGATAAATTTAGTTGGTCAAAATTTTTTGGCGTTTCAAAAGATAATTCATTAGAGAAATTTATAAACGGTTTTAAAGTTGGCAACGGAAAAAGTGTTATTGAAAATGTAGGTGCAGTTGCTAAATGGGGCGGATATGCAGCTACTACGGCACTGTATGCCTATGAAAATTTTTATGGAGAGGATAGTGATAAAACAAGTTTACAAAGGAAAATCGAAAAAACAGTTACAGAATCTGCACTTGATATAGGAATAGGTATTGGTATTGGTGCTATTTGTGCTTCGGTAGGTGCACCCGCAATCGTCGGAGGACTTGTTTTTACTGCCGCAAAATGGGGAGCCGACTATCTTTGTAACAAATATCTACATAAAAGTGCATTTTCAGCAGCATCTGATGCTATACTTGATGCTAAAGATAGTATCGTAAATAATGTTAAAGAAGCAGGCAAAGCTCTTAATAAAGCTGTTGGTGATGGAGCAAAAGCTATAGGAGAAAAATTATCGGGTTGGTGGAATAGTGGCGGAAAAATATTTTCAGGTGCATGATAATGTACAGATTGATTTGTCATTGATTTTAATGTAAACTATATTAAAAGGAGTATTATTATGAACTTTAAAGAACTTTTACCAATTGGAAGTATTGTGCTTTTGCATAATGCAGAGAAGAAAATGATGATTTTCGGTATAGGTCAAACAGATTTGAATGATAACACTGATTATGATTATATTGGTGTGCCATATCCCGAGGGAAATATGGGTGAAGGTTCACAATTCTTGTTTAACCATAATGATATAGAGTCTGTTTTTTTCAGAGGATATGAAGATGAGGAAAGAGATAACTTCCTTGAAATGTTGAATTCATATTTTGAAGAAAATAAAGAG
>CAKSUE010000198.1 GCA_934501135.1 uncultured Eubacteriales bacterium
AGCCAGTTTTTTGAGAAATTACATCTAAACTGCGAACCGTTTTATTTTTAATTCTTATCGAAAATGTTTTATAATCTTCCTCACCTTTAAGCATTTTCGGACTAATTTTAAGTTTTTCTCCCATACAATCACTCTTTCTATACATAATATTTTAATCTGCTAATTTTCGTAGCATAATAATAAAAATCTTGTTTTATTAGTAATACAATATTAACGTTTATTTATATTCTTTTGTATTATAAACATGCGGATTTTCAGTTTCACCTAATAGCCATGCACATGACACCCTTAATGCCTTAGCTATATAAATCAACTGTATATCTGTAACTGGTCTAATTCCCACTTCTATTTTTCCTATTGAACTTTCTGACAATTGGAGTCCTAGCACCTGAAGTCTTGCACTTATATCTTTTTGTGTTGCCTTTGGCACTTCAGACAATCTAGCTAGTCTCATTCTGGGACCAATAAAGTTTTTCTTTCCTTCCATATCATATTACCACCAAACTTGATTTTTATTTGATTATATGTAATAATATGATTTATAATCAGACTGTTAGTCCGATTTTCGATTCGTTTTCTTAGGAATTAAAATTATTTATTTTTATGTGAACAATACAAACATTATATAGAAATTTATTAAATTTTCATTATATAATATAAAGTTATCACTAATCTTAAAATAAATTTTTAAAACTATTTTTTGTTAATTTATTCCATATTACTCACCATAATACATACCTTCATCATTCTAGGTAATGTATATTTATAATCACTTTTATAATGCCCCAATAATTAAAAATAATTATTGGAGCATTGTATTTTATTAACTTCAAATTTTAAGATTGTACTGTAAGAAAAGTCCCAGAATTTTTTGTATCAACATAAAAAGGATTACCTTAAATAGGTAATCCTTTTATAATATCTATTTTTCTTCTTCATTATAAAGCTTTGAAAGTTTTACTAAATGATCGTATCTATCAGCAGCTAACCGTTCAGCTTTAGTAAATAACTCCTCCGCTCTTTCTGGGAATGAACGAGTTAGAGAATTATAACGAACCTCTCCCATTAGGAAATCACGATAACTTGCACTTGGAGCTTTGCTATCTAACATAAATGGATTTTTACCTTCATCCGCAAGACGTGGATCAAATCTAAACATATTCCAATAGCCAGCTGCAACAGCCTTCTTCTCTTCTGCCTGAGCAATACCCATACCGCCTCTAATTCCATGGTTTATACATGGCGCATAAGCAATAATTATTGAAGGACCATTATAGCTTTCAGCCTCACTAATAGCCTTAATACACTGGTTGTAATCAGCTCCCATAGCAATCTGCGCTACATAAACATAACCATAACTCATTGCAATTCCGGCAAGATCTTTTTTCTTTGTAGCCTTACCAGTTGCTGCAAACTGTGCAACTGAACCAACAGGTGTTGCCTTAGAAGCCTGACCTCCAGTATTAGAGTAAACTTCTGTATCAAACACAAGAATATTTACATTTTCACCGGAAGCTATAACATGGTCAAGTCCTCCGAATCCAATATCATATGCCCATCCGTCTCCACCGAATATCCAAATAGATTTCTTTGCTAGATAATCCTTATCTCTTAATGTCTTTTTAGCAAGTTTAGAAATATCATCATTTGAATTTGCAATAGTCTCTAATTTACCAATAAGCTTATCAGTTGCATCTTTGTTAGATTTACTATCTGTAAAAGTATCAAGATATTTTTGACATACTTCTTTAGCTTCTGCATCATTTGTTTTTGAAGAAATTTCTTCAACATAAGAAGCTAACCTGGAACGTACAGCGTTTTGCCCTAAAGCCATACCGAACCCAAACTCAGCATTATCTTCAAACAAGGAGTTTTGCCATGCAGGACCGTGGCCTTCTTTATTTACTGTATAAGGAGTTGCTGGTGCTGATCCACCCCAAATAGAGGAACATCCGGTTGCATTTGCAATAAACATTCTGTCACCAAATAATTGAGTTACAAGTTTTGCATAAGGTGTTTCTCCACACCCTGCACAAGCACCAGAGAACTCAAGCAATGGCTGTTTAAATTGACTTCCCTTAACTGTTGTATCTTTAAATTTCTCAAAAACTTCAGGTTTAGGATCAAGTTCTCTGCCATAATCGAACACAGCCTGATATTTACGTTGAGCATCGATAGGCTGCATAACAAGAGCCTTATTTCCCTTCATACCCGGACAAACCTGAGCACAGCTTCCACAACCGGTACAATCAAGGGTTGAAATAGTCATAACAAAATTAAGTCCTGGGAATCCCGTCATCTTCTTAGACTTAGTAACATTAGGAGCCTTAGCCAACTCTTCATCTGTCATAATAGCAGGACGGATAACTGCATGAGGGCAAACATAGGAACAGAAATTGCACTGAATACAATTTTCAGGGTTCCAGTCTGGAACATCAACAGCTATTCCACGTTTCTCATAAGCTGCAGAACCTAACGGAACTGTTCCATCGGCATGATCAACAAATGCCGACACAGGAAGTTCATTTCCCTGGTAAGAGTTT
>CAKSUE010000199.1 GCA_934501135.1 uncultured Eubacteriales bacterium
TACCGGAGCAATTCTGGTGTTGTGTTAAGTCGTAATCGGTTCTGTCGGCAATTCCCCAGAGTTCACCCCATCCAAATGGGAATAGGAATTCTATATCTGTAGTAGCATTTGAATAATGGGAAAGTTCTTCTTTAGAGTGATCTCTAAGCCTAATATTCTCTTCTTTAAGACCAAGACCAAGGAGCCAGTTCTTACAAAAATCTTTCCAGTAATAGAACCATTCCAAATCAGCTCCAGGCTTACAGAAAAATTCTAGTTCCATTTGCTCAAATTCACGAGTTCTAAATGTAAAATTACCGGGAGTTATTTCGTTTCTAAAAGATTTACCTATTTGAGCTACACCAAAAGGCACTTTTTTTCTTGTTGTTCTTTGTATATTTGCAAAGTTTACAAAGATGCCCTGAGCTGTTTCAGGACGCAGGTAAATCTCATTTTTAGCGTCTTCAGTTACACCTTGAAATGTTTTAAACATAAGGTTGAATTTTCTTATATCGGTAAAGTTAGATGATCCGCAGTCTGGACATTTTATATTATTTTCTTTTATGTAATTTGACATATCTTCAAAAGACATACCATTTACATCGCCACCATTATCTTCAATAAGGTTGTCTGCACGGTGTCGAGTTTTACAGTCTCTACAGTCCATTAGTGGGTCAGAGAATCCACCGACATGGCCCGATGCAACCCATGTCTGAGGATTCATAAGTATTGCCGAATCAAGTCCTACATTATATCTACTTTCTTGAACAAATTTTTTAAGCCAAGCTTTTTTTACATTATTTTTAAATTCTACGCCAAGTGGTCCGTAGTCCCATGTATTTGAAAGGCCGCCGTATATTTCCGAACCGGAAAAAACAAATCCTCGGTTTTTACAAAGAGCGACTATTTTTTCCATGGTTTTTTCATTATTATTTAACATTATAAATTCTCCTTTAACTAATTTTGGTTTCTATTTTGGAACCTATAATTGATATTGACATTTTGTCAAAATCTATAACTTCATTAGCAACGTTATTTATATCTTTTAGAGTAAGAGCATTTAAATCATTTAAAATTTCATCTTCAGTCTTAATTCTGTTTTTTAAAATTTCACTTCTTCCAGCAAAAGATGCTTTAGATGCAGTGCTTTCCAGCCCCATTATGACAGAAGATTTTAACTGTTCTTTGGCTCTTGCAAATTCTTTTTCTGAGATTCCATTCTTTAAATCTTTTAATACAGTTATAATTTCATCAAATGTCTTTTGGGCTAACTCGTGGCTTGTTGCTGTTTGAATTTCAAAAAGTCCTCCGGAATTGTAGCATATAGAAGAAGAATATATTGAATATACTAGCCCTAACTCTTCTCTTATTCTTCTAAAAAGACGTGAAGATGTACTTCCACCTGCAACTATATTTAAAAGGTTTAAATTATTTCTCTTTTTTTCAAAGGCTGAAAATCCGGGAAAACATATACATATATGTGTTTGCTCAGAATCTGAATCTTCTTCAATGGATAAAGATTTTTTATATTCTGCAGGGATAGATAGATCAGATTCGGATCCTCTTTTTAAGTCACCGAAATATTTATGAATTATGCTCAGGAACTTATCTCTATCGAAGTTACCGCAAATTGATATTACAGTTCTTTCTGGGGAGTATTTATTTTTCATATAATTTCTTAGGTCTTCTGCTGTAAAGCTTTTTAAAGATTGTTCATTACCTAAAATAGGCATGCCGAGAGGATGATTACTCCATACGTTTTTATATAAATTTTCAGCTACTTTATCATCTTGCATATCTTCTGTCATATTTATTTCTTCTAAAACAACATTTTTTTCCAAATCAAGATCTTTTTCATCAAATTTGGGATTTACAATCATATCTGCAATAATGTCAAATGCTTTAGGGACATGTTCACTTAGAGTTTTTGCGTAAAAACAGGTATATTCTTTTGCAGTATACGCATTTAATTGACCCCCTATTGAATCCATTTCTTCTGAAATATCAAAAGAGGAGCGTTTTTCTGTTCCTTTAAATACCATATGCTCAATAAAGTGGGATATTCCGTTTGTTGCTTTGGTTTCATATGCACACCCGCTTTTTACCCATATTCCAAAACATGCACTTTTTGTTGTGTTTTGTTCGTTAAGAATAACTCTAAGTCCATTATCTAGCAATATTTTTTCCATATAATCCCTCTTTTTTTAGAAAAAGCCGGAATCGAATTCCAGCTTTTTTATTTATAAAATTAGTCTTTTTGAAGTTGACTGCTTGAATTTCTAGGAGGTCTTTGATGATGGCGTTTGTGTGGCTTTTCAGAGTGCTTTGTGGATTTATCAGAAATATCATTTTCCGGTACAAGACCCTCTACTTCAATCAACGCGTCTCTTCTTGAAAGATTAAGCCTTCCTTTATCGTCAATCTCAGTAACCTTAACTATGATTTCATCGTCTATATTTACAACATCGGTAACTTTTTCAGTTCTTTTTACATCAAGCTTAGATATGTGGCACAATCCTTCTT
>CAKSUE010000200.1 GCA_934501135.1 uncultured Eubacteriales bacterium
TTTACGTGTCGCGATGATTATAGGGCTTTGCCCGCATATGAAATACCACGCGTTTGACGCGTGGATGTTTATTGTATTTAATACAAAATAAAATTGGATTATCGGCATTTTCTCGTTAAAGTAACATATATATTAGTTAATATAATATTTTTGAAATGAGGGATTTTATGGAGATTAATATGCCGACTACTCTTAGCATTATAGATGCAGATAGGGTTAACATAGTTAAAAGAATTTTCAGACGTATTCTTCCTAATCCCCCGAAAGTTGAAAAAGTATATGTAGAGGGAATTACGCTAAAAAAAATTACTTATAAAAAAAGAAATGATAAAATAGCATGGAAAAAGATTGCTAATATAGTAAAAGAAGATTCAAAATATGTATTGTGTTCCGAAAATGTAAGAGTACCTATTACATATGGAATACAAAGGTTTGCGTCGAACAAGTTGAGCAGACGTTTATGTGAAAATGCTGCTATTTCTGTGATTGAGAATATTAATGTAAAGCCTTCAGATATTGCAATATCTTTATATGACCCACGTGCAGCATACTCAGATTTACTTGATATTTTATTACAGTATTCAGCTCAAATTAGAGTTGTAAGTAATAATATTAATTTTTATGAAGAAGAATCGGCCCGACTAATGGAAGAGTATGGCGTGACAGTATTAATAACAGATAATATATTATCTTTAGATAATAGTGATATTATAATTGCTCCTGATAAAATACGTATAAATTTAGGACTTTCTAAAAATACATTTGTTTTTACAGCCGAAGAACCAGGTGTTGATTTAGGTTGTAATATAATTAGCAAATATAGAATTAATACTCCAATAAAATATAAAAGTTTAATACCCGATTATATAGAAGATGAGTATTTGTTATCATATTTATACTCGGAATTAAAAATTTATGAGCTAGGGTCTTTGGTGCCAGTATACTGCGTTTTAGGTAGAAGTATAAAAACAGTTGATAAGATTGCAGAAGAACTTGAAAATATGGTAGAGAATGCCTGATTAGCTTGACAGGAAAACGCCAATTTTATATAATGATAATATTATTGTCAAAAAATATTGCGAAAAAAAGGTGGTATATTAATGAATAAGCAAGTTCTACTCACCGAAGACGGTCTAAAAGCTCTTGAAGATGAATTGGAAGAACTAAAGACAGTTAAAAGAAGAGAGATTGCAGAAAAAATAAAAGTTGCATTGTCTTTTGGAGATCTTTCGGAAAATAGCGAATATGATGAGGCTAAGAATGATCAAGCTATGGTAGAGGCTAGAATCGCTTCTATTGAAAATATGCTTAAAAATGTTAAAATTATAGATGAACAAGAATTAAGCACAGATGTAATTAATGTTGGTGCAAAGGTTCGGCTATATGATGTAGAATTTGATGAAACCTGTGAATATAGAATTGTGGGGTCGAACGAAGCAAATCCGGATGTTGGAAGGATCTCGGATGAATCTCCTGTGGGTGCTGCGCTGCTTGGCCATAAGGTTGGAGATAGAGTGGAAATAGAAACCCCTGGTGGGAATATTGCATTTGATGTTGTAGAAATATCTAAGTAAGTTGAACGGGTGGGCATTTTACAAGCTTACCCGTGTTTTATAGTATTGTTATAAGTTTTAGGAGGAAATCTAATGTCTGAAAATTTAAAGGATCAAGATAAAGAACAGCAGAATATAAGTGAATTACTTATGATTAGAAGAGAAAAATTAAACGCCCTTAAAAGTGAGGGCAAAGACCCATTTGAAGTAACAGTTTCTAATAGAGATGCATATGCACAAAATATAAAGGATAACTTTGAAAATTTAGATGGTAAAGATGTATGTGTTGCCGGAAGAATTATGAGTTGGCGTGATATGGGAAAAGCTTCTTTTGTTGATATTCATGACGTTACTGGGCGCATACAGGTTTATGTTAGAATTAATGATGTTGGTGAGGAAACATATAAATCTATGTCTAAGTGGGATATAGGTGATATTGTTGAAGTTAGTGGTTTCGTATTTAAAACACGCAGAGGTGAAATATCTATACATGCAAAGGATATTAAGCTTTTGTCTAAATCTTTACTACCATTACCAGAAAAATTCCATGGTCTAAAGGATACAGATTTGAGATATCGTCAAAGATATGTTGATCTTATGATTAATCCGGAAGTTAAGGACAACTTTATCAGCAGAAGCACAGTTATTAAAACAATTAGAAAGTTCCTTGATGATAAAGGGTACATAGAGGTAGAGACTCCAATTCTAAATACTATTCCCGGTGGTGCTGCAGCTAGACCATTCATAACTCATCATAATACATTAGATTTAGATCTTTATCTAAGAATTGCACCGGAATTATACCTTAAAAGACTCATTGTAGGTGGAATGGAGAAAGTTTATGAAATTGGACGTTTGTTTAGAAATGAAGGCATGTCTGTGAAGCATATCCCTGATTTTACAGCTATTGCACTTTATGAGGCATATAC
>CAKSUE010000201.1 GCA_934501135.1 uncultured Eubacteriales bacterium
GGCAAGCTCTATTTGCAATAGGATTAATCCTCTTTATTTTTATAATTATAGTCAATATTTCATTTACGGCAATATCTAAAAAAGGGGTTAATATGAATGACAAATAATACAGCATCTTTATACAGAAAAAATTTAAATAGATCCGATATAGTTTTAAAGGGTTTAATATATTTATCTGTCGTTATAACATTAGTTACATTGATGGGTATACTTCTTTATATTCTTGTAAAGGGGGTACCGCACATATCATGGAAATTCATTTCTACACCATACTCAGAAATAAACGAAAATATGCGTGGTATATTACCCATGATCATAAACACCCTTTATATTGTAATTATAACAATATTTATATCCGCTCCAATTGGAATTTCATCTGCAATTTATCTAACACAATATGCAAAGCAAGGAAGACTTGTAAAATATATTAGATTCACAACAGAAGTCTTAGCTGGAATCCCTTCAATAATATTCGGTCTTTTCGGGTATACAATATTTTGTACTAGATTTAATTTAGGAACTTCTATAATTGCGGGATCTTTAACAATGTCAATATGTATACTTCCTATTATTGTAAGAACTACAGAGGAATCTTTAGTCTCTGTACCATATTCTTATAAAGAAGGTGCTATTGCTTTAGGTTCTGGAAAACTTAAAGTTATATTGGGATTAGTACTTCCATGCGCTATGCCCGGAATTCTAACTGCTATAATTTTATCTATGGGGCGAATAGTAGGTGAATCTGCCGCACTTTTGTATACATCCGGTATGGCTTATAACATGCCTAAAAGTATCATCAGGCATGCATCTAACAGTGGAAGAACTCTAACACTTCATTTGTATCAAAATGCAAAGCAAGCAACAACAGAAGATGCTTTTAGTATTGCTTTTGCAACCGCAGCAGTACTTTTAATACTAATATTTATTTTAAATATGCTAGCTAATATATTTTCACGTTACTTAAAAAAATAAAGAGGGACAATATTATGGAATCTAAATTATCAATTAAAAATCTTAACCTTTTTTATGGTGACTTTCATGCATTAAAAAATATAAGTTTAGAGATTCCTAAAAATAAAGCCACAGCGTTTATAGGGCCATCTGGCTGTGGTAAATCAACCTGTTTAAAAACCATAAATAGGATGAATGATCTGGTGGATAACTGTAAAATAACTGGTAAAATCACAATAGACGGTGAAGACATTTACAGCCCTAAAACAGATATCACCCTGCTAAGAAAAAGAGCTGGAATGGTTTTTCAAAAGCCGAATCCGTTTCCAATGAGTATATATGATAACATAGCATATGGCCCAAGAGTTCATAAAATAAAAAATAAACAAACATTAAACGAAATTGTTGAAAAATCATTAACAGCTGCTGCGTTATGGGACGAGGTTAAAGATCGGCTGAAAAAGCCCGCATTAGGATTGTCTGGAGGGCAGCAACAGAGGTTATGTATAGCCAGAGCACTTGCTGTATCTCCAGATATAATTTTAATGGATGAACCTACCTCTGCACTAGATCCAATTTCAACTCTTAAAATAGAAGATTTAATAGAAGAGCTAAAAAAGAATTATACCGTAATAATAGTAACCCATAACATGCAACAAGCTGCAAGAATTTCTGATATGACTGCATTTTTTTTAATGGGAGAGATCATCGAATACTCAAAAACATTAAACATGTTTAACCGTCCAAAAGATAAACGTACAGAACAATATCTGACAGGAAGGTTCGGATAAAATTAGGAGGTAAAAATGCCTAGAAAATTATTCCTAAAAAAATTAAAGTCTTTAAATGAAAAAGTAATCCAAATGGGTTCAGAAGTTGAGACCAAAATAGAACAGACAATAAAAGTTCTAAAAGATATGGATATGGACACCGCTAAAGATGTTTACAAAAGCGATAACATGATAGATAAAATAGAGCATAATATAGAAGAATATTGTATAAATCTATTTGCGCTAGAGCAGCCAATAGCAGGAGATCTAAGAAATATAACAGGATGTTTAAAAATTATTACCGACCTTGAGCGCATAGCAGACCAGTGCGCAGATATATGTGAAATTATAATAAACGATGGAATCAACAAATCAAGCCCTTGCTTTGAAAATATTAAAGAGTTATTAGATCGTATTCATAAAATGTTTTTAAAGACAATGGAAACATTCTCCCGCCAAAATATAGATGACGCAGTATCTATTTGTAAAAGCGATGACGATATTGATAACAAATATTCCGAAATAGTCTACTCTACATGCGAAAGCATTAAACACGGTTCTGATGATATAATGGGAGATATGGGGCTTGTATTTATAAATAAATATATAGAAAGAATTGGTGATCATTGTACAAATATAGCTGAATGGGTAATTTATATGAAAACAGGTAATCATCCTGATTTAAATGAATAGAATACAAAATATATTTCTCACAAAATTCAATCATAATTTATCTTACAGTCATCATATATATTCCTG
>CAKSUE010000202.1 GCA_934501135.1 uncultured Eubacteriales bacterium
GTATAAGTTTGAGGTGAAAGAGTAAGAATGTTATCCAGAAACACATTATTTAAAAAGACATTATTTAAGCAATACCTACTTATAACAACTATTATTTTAATAACAAGTTTTGTTACCCTTTGTGGGATGCTTTTGACATTTATGTCTATATACTGGGAGGATGAAAAACACAGCCTTTTAGAATCAAACGCTAACGCTATTTCTAATCTTATAGCAAATAACAGTAAGGTGGTTAATAATAATCTATTTATTGTAGATAACAATTTAATTCATGGTTTTATATCTATATTTTCATCTAATATTGATTCTGATATATTTGTAACAGACACCGAAGGAAACACAATTTTATGTTCCGAAGGAAGTGGGTGCAAACATTTCTCAACTCAAATTTCCTCTGATATAATTAACGAGGCTTTATTGGGTGAGTATAATGGCACGACAGACCTTGATATTTACGATTATAATTGCTACATTGTAGCTGTTCCTGTTATAATGAACACTAAAGACGGAGATATTCCTTTGGGCGTTGTTTTCACTGCAACTGATGCAGGATACATTTCTGTATTTAGAAATGATGTTTTAAATATGCTTATACTTGCATCTTTGCTTGCTTTTGGTGTATCATTCTTTATAATGTGGGTTTTATCATACAATCTAGTAAAACCGCTAAGCGAGATGTCTGATGCCGCTAAACGCTTTGCTAAGGGCGACTTCTCGAAACGTGTTCGTGTACGAAGAACCGATGAAATAGGTCAGTTATCAATAGCATTCAATAATATGGCAGATTCTCTATCTAAGTCTGAAGATACAAGAAGAAGCTTTATTGCAAATGTATCGCATGAGCTAAAAACCCCTATGACTACAATAGCAGGGTTTATTGATGGAATATTAGACGGCACAATCCCGGAATCAAAAACGATGCATTATTTAAGAATTGTTTCTGCAGAGATAAAAAGGCTTTCTAGATTAGTAACAACTATGCTTAATCTATCTAGAATAGACAGTGGCTCATTGAAATTAAACTATCAGCATTTTGATATAACTGCAATAGTTTTTAAATCACTTTTATCGTTTGAAACAAAAATTGAAGAAAAGAATATAGGAATTCATGGTCTTGAAAACTCAAAACAAGTATTTATAGATGGCGACCCTGACATGATTCATCAGGTAATATATAATCTCATTGAAAATGCTGTTAAATTTACTAATAGAGACGGTTACATAGAAATTAAACTTACCCCTAGAAAAGGCAATGTCTTGGTTTCTATAAAAAATAGTGGACAAGGAATCCCTCAGAATGATCTAAAATTCATATTCGATAGATTTTATAAAACAGATAAATCAAGAAGTCAAGATAAAAATGGAATGGGGCTAGGTTTGTATATTGTAAAAACAATAGTTGAGCTTCATAATGGAAATATTTCAGTCAGCAGCGTTGAAGGCGAATATTGTGCATTTGAATTCTATATACCTTATAATAGTTAAACATAACTCAGGCAAAATTTACAAGGAGATTATATAATGAACGAGAATAACCCTAATCAAAATACAAATAGTCAGATTCCTGATAACGAAAATCAACAAAACTTTAATCAAAATCCCTACAGTCAATACGGTGATACTCCTGAGAACAAAATGGATAAGAGTTTAAAAATATTTATAATAACCATTATATCAATATTTGTTGTTCTTGTGGCATTACTTGGCATAGCAGTTTTTGTTGCTTTACCCCAAAATATAAATAAAATAGTCAATTATTCAAATAATATAAGTTCCAAGTTACCTTCAATTGATGATAATAATACAACACCTAAATCAGAATTTCATGACCCAAACGGACCAACACTTAATATAGAGGACATTCCTCAAGGTCAAGACGAACAAACAGCCGAACAAATCTTTTTAAATGTATCACCATCAATTGTATTTATTAGTGCAAACAATAATTCAGAAATATCCGGTAGTCAGGGATCTGGGGTTGTAATCAGTGAAAATGGTTATATAATAACAAATGCACATGTACTAGATCAAAATGTAAAAGTTACTACTACAGACGGTACTATATACAGCGCAAAAATAGTTGGACTAGATAATAGAACAGATCTTGCTGTAATCAAAATAGATACAGTTGGATTAAAACCAGCTGTATTTGGTAATTCTGATCAGTTATCTGTGGGATCAGCTGTGCTATCTATAGGAAATCCTGGAGGAATTGATTTTTCAAACTCCCTAACCAAAGGCATCGTATCGGCAATTAATCGAACTGTACTTCCGTCAAACACAATAACAAAGTATATACAAACAGACGCTGCTATAAATCCTGGTAGTTCTGGTGGAGCACTTCTTAATATGTATGGTCAAGTTATTGGTATCAATTCTTCAAAGATTGTATCTACAAGCTACGAAGGAATGTGT
>CAKSUE010000203.1 GCA_934501135.1 uncultured Eubacteriales bacterium
TAGTACAATTACCAAAATTATGATCACTACCCCCACTACTTTTTTTGGCAGTGTTTTCCCTCTTCCATTATCTATAACTCTTTCTGTTCTATTTATCCCCTTTTCTCCCTGCCTTTTTATTTCTTCTTCCTTCGCTTTCTGTTCTTTTGCAAATTCCCATCTTTCCTTTTCAAGTTCTCTATTTTGTTTTTCTTCTGGATCTTCTTCTGACATCATTGCTTCACTTTTTACAGCCCCTTGACTTAAATTAACTTTTTTTTGTTCTCTTTGTTCCCGTTCTTCTAAAAGTCGTTTTACTTTGTCTTCATATACTACTTGGGCAACCTCTATCATATGCTCAAATCGTTCTTGAGAAAAATTCTTTTTTAGATCACTTTTTAATTGATTCCAATAATTTTTCGTCCATCTTTTTTTATCCAATATAAATTCATGTAATTCTACATGTTTCTCAAATAATCCACTCATCCTTTTGCAAAGTTCATAATCTTCCTGATACTTTTCAAATGTAGGATCAACATCTAAGCTATCTAAGAAAATGTAACGCATACCTATAAAGTCTTGTTTATCTCTGCATTCTTTTAATGCTGCTAACATACAAAGCCTCCTATATATTAAGAATATTAGTAATTTCTGCTTTTCTCTTTTCTATCCACTCAAGTATTTCCTGATTCTTTTTCAATTCTTCTTCTCGCATTTTCTGATCACTAGCACATTTTTCAAGTTCAGTATATTTTTCCTTGATAATCTCATCTAATTCATCAAAAAATTGTTTAAATTGTTCCTGTATGTCTTCAATCTCCTGAGCCGCATATTCCTTTGCAGCTTTAATGCCCTCGTCAAGGTTTCTAGTCATCGTACTCGTCAATCTAGATTCGATCACAGCAGTGTCCACTGAAAAATTCTTTATCTGTTCTCTTCTTTCCTCATAGACATCTTTCATAACTGTTTTATAATTAATTACTGTTTTATAAACATCTTTATTCTTATAAACCGGTACGCTTTCATATACGTCCTCTTCAACATAATTGGGTTGCCAAAATTTCAATCGTGCTAAAAAACCATCTTTTTTAGGATTTCTTACAGTTCGTGTACCAGTTTTTTTGTACTCCCAATTATCTATAACCTTTTCAGTTCCTATAAACTCTTGTTTTGTCCCGTCCGCTACTTTTTCCGCTTTCTGTCCTGTTTTTTCATACCATACTCTTTCTTCATATGTGACAGTTGCAAGTGCGTCTACAGTTTCTTTTGCATATTGATTAAAGCCCAGACCATCTGTATTAGCCACCATACTACTCAAAGCACCGTTCACAAGATCCACAGTTCCAAACTCTAGCTTTTTATCTTCCACATCCTCATCTATTTTTCTTAGTTTATTCTTATATTCATTCAAGATAAACTGTGCTGCATCTTCTACTTCATGTCTTATTACACTTTCCAATTCCGCTGATAATCTTGCCGTACAATTAGAACTAACCCTTGCAAACTGTGCAATTAGACGCTTTGCTTCATCTTCAGATTTCAATGTATCTGGATATGGCTCAAATATGACACTAGCTTGGCTCATTGCTTCATTTTCTAATTTTTCTGATTGTTCTTCGATTATTTTTAACGCAATCGGTTTTAATTCTTCTATTTTTTGCTTAAATTTTTCAGCCTCTTTGCCATCCGCAATTTTAGCCTTTACAGCAACTGCTCTTTTAATGCAAGCTTCTGCCGCCTGTTCATCTATTGCAATTTGCTTTTTAATATTTGCAAATACTTCTGTGCTCTCAAGCCTTTCTTGAAAAGTTTCTACTAAGTCTTTTACCTTTTTTGTCTTTGCATATTTCTTAACATATGCCGTTATTGCCGCTTCGATAGAGTAAATACCACAGTGTATTAATGCCTGCTCCTTTACATCTCCTTTTGTTTCTGCTTGCTTCAATCTATACTCTAATTCTCTTTGTGCACTTGGTGCTAACGTAGAATACTGCTCTAAATGCATAGATTTAAATTTATTAAATTTCACAATTGACGCATATGAAGACATCGCTTCCGTTGGAAGTGTAATCATTTTTTCCATCGTCATATTATTAATATCTACTTCCTGTAAATACGTTCTGATATTTAACGCCAGTGAGGCTGAACATGGAAATATCTGTGGATCATTAATACCATGTAGTTTAAGATACGTTTTAGCCGTTTGGATCATACTTTCTATATCTTCTCCCTCATCCGGTTTAAATTGATCCATTTTATTTATTACAAACAAAAACCTATCTCTTACCGTTTTTCCTCCTTTTGCTATTTGTTCAGCCGCATAAGACAGTAAAGAGGCATCATCATTCGTCGAAAGTTGTGTTCCATTCAAAACATAAATAATCAAATTATTTGTATCATTATTAATCATACTGTATGTAATATTTTTATG
>CAKSUE010000204.1 GCA_934501135.1 uncultured Eubacteriales bacterium
ACCCAAATGTACTTATATATGGTGTTCTCCCCAAAAGAACATAATCAAAACAAGTAAAATCAGAATACAATTCCACCTTTTGTGGAAGGTATGATATAGTTTTACCGTTATATTTAGGTTTTATTCCATCAACTAAAATTTCTCCTTTTTTTATAGGATTAATATTAGAAATAATCTTCAGAAGCTGGGTTTTACCAATCCCGTTAAGAGCTAAAATAGCTGTTAATTCACCATATTTTGCATTAAATGTTATATTATCTATTATATTAGTTTTTCCTGCATATACGCATAAGTTTTTAACCTCAAGCATTATGATTAGATCCCCTTTTTATCAAAAGATAAATTAAAAACGGTGCTCCTAAAAATGATATCAACACTCCTACTGGTATTTCGTTCGCAGTTATACTTCTCGCCAAAGTATCTGCAACTACTAACATAATGCTTCCTATAACAAATGACATAAACACCCATTTTTTTGTAACTAACTTTGCAATATAAGGAGCAATCAAACCTATCCATCCTATAACTCCACAATTTGAAACTACAGTAGATACAAAAAATGTCGCTATTGCTATAAAAACCGACCTTATAGTGAAAACATTTGCTCCTAACATTTTAATTTCATCATCACTCAACGATATTACACGCAATCTCCATCTAAGTTTATACATAGTAAAAAATAAAAATGTATATAAAATTAAAACAAAATACATTTGACTAACTTTAACATTATGTAAACCGCCCATAAGCCAAAATTCAATAGAAGGAAGTTTATCGTATGGGTCTGCAGTATATTTAAAAAACATCACTGCCGAAGTACACAAAGCACTAATAATAACACCGGATATTATTAAACTGAAAATATAGTTTTCCCTATTAAAATTTGCAATTATAAACACAAATATTACAGATAGTATACCACCTAAAAATGAAAAGATTTGAATATAATAAGGTAAGTTTCCAAAAATAATTATTGCTATAACAGCACCTAAACTTGCCCCTGAGGATATTCCTATTATATCTGGAGACGCCAAATCATTTTTAAATATTTTCTGGAATATTCCACCTGATACTCCAAGCGCCCCACCACTTAATAGAGCCAGTATAACCCTGGGCATTCTAATATTGTAAAATATATTAAATCCTTCAGGAGTTTTTATTGTTTCAAGGTTAAGAGGATATCGCCCTGAAAACAGTGCCAATATAGTTACACCCAAAAGAATAAGTACCATTATACACATTAAACTTAAAGATTTTCTCTTCTCATGCACTGTCATAACCCACTTCCTCATCCGCTACATTAATATTATAAAATGTATTATAGAAATATTTAGCTTCGTCTATAACATCTTGGGCAGAAACCAAATCTTTATGAAGTTTACTCGTTGCCCAAAGCATTCCTAAAATAACTGACGGAGTTGGGTAATCCCAGCTTTCAATAGATGATGGAATCTCATATATATTATCGTTTTCTAAGGCAGATGTAGTTTTAAATCCTGTATCTGATTTTACAGCATCTTCAGAAAAAGATTTTCCGTTCGGCATAAATATGAAGTCAGGATTCCACAATGCCACCTGTTCAGATGTAATATTAGTCCAATATTCTCCATTTAGTTCAATCGAAACCGATTTACCCCCAGATAAACTTATTAAATGCGTCTGAAACATACTAGACGTTGCTGTTGTAAGGTATGATGAATTTCCTGTTATATATACAGAAGGAGTATTTTCAAAATTCAATGAATTTATAAAATCTAATCTTTCATTATAATAAGATATCAATTTTTTAGAATTACTGGAAGCATTATTTCCTAATATATTTCCTAACAATTCAAACATCTCTAATAGCTTTAAGTCATTTTCTGGAGAAACTACAATTACATTTAAGCCGGCTAATTCCAACTGATCAATCATATTAATTAATCTATCTGGTATAATTACTAAATCTGGATTTAATGATGCACATGTCTCTACATTAAGAGTTTTAGAATTCCCAACAGCCGGTAGATTTAATATCTCAGGGGCAGCTCTTTTATAAATCTCTCTCTTGTCTGCATTCATTTCAATACCAACCAATTTATCCTTTTGACCAAGTGCTATAAGTGTTGAAGTCACTGTATAATAACATGATATCACCCTATTTACATTTTCAGGTAGCAACACTGTTCTATTTGCTTGATCTGTTATTTTTACATTATTAGATTCATTACTATAACTATTGTTCACATTATTGCTGCATCCAACACAAAGTATCACAATTAAGCTTAAAATCAATGATATTATCTTTTTCAAAGAAACCAACCTTTTCATTATTATAATCACTACTATATTACATATTATCTGATACTTAAAAATCGGCTTAGACTAATTATACATTATTATTCATTTTTCA
>CAKSUE010000205.1 GCA_934501135.1 uncultured Eubacteriales bacterium
TTTTTAATGTTATGAATTTTTTTAGTAAGAATTATGTCTGTTTCTGATTTACAACCAATTGACGAAACATGGTACATTAACAACACCTCCTTAACGATATAAAGATATAAAAAATAGAGAACATTTTTCACTAAAATTATAGTTGAGAAAAATGTTCACATAATTCTTTAAAAGAAATATAGTGCCTGATTAGATGTAAAAATATATATTTACTATTAATAAATATTTGTATAATAAAGATGTATGTTATCTTATTTTATGGCATGCACTCTGGCAAAACATCTACACTTAAAATGTTTTAAGTAAATACTAATAATGTTCTTGACAAAATATAAGTAAATACATATAATATATTATTATAAATTAATAACTATTAAACCGATGATTAAGATTAGTAAGCAATACGATAATTTAAAGAGAGCTGCAGTAGCTGTGATTGCAGTAATTTGACTTTGCTGAATGGACTTATGAGGGCAGAGCGAATGGATGAGCATTTATCTTAGTAGTATCTGACAGGATTTCCACCTGTTATCAAGGAGAAGAGTGGGCGAAATATTCGTCAATTAGGGTGGCACCGCAGGAGTTTATTTCTCTTGTCCCAATATTTTGGGACAAGAGTTTTTTATTTTTTATATAAAGGAGAGATATATATGAAAAAAATACCGCATAGGTTTTATCTTTCGGAGGATCAAATGCCTAAACAATGGTATAATCTCCGTGCAGATATGAAAGAACTTCCTGATCCTCTTATAAATCCAAAAACATTAAAGCCGGTTAAATTAGAAGATCTGTATCCTGTATTTACCGAAGAATCTGCTAAGCAGGAATTAGATTCTGAAACAAGATATATAGATATACCGGAAGAGGTTCAGGAAATTTATAAAATGTATAGGCCATCACCACTTATTAGAGCATATAATCTTGAAAAAGCATTAAATACTCCGGCTAAAATTTATTATAAATTTGAAGGTAATAATACATCAGGAAGTCATAAACTTAATTCAGCTGTTGCACAAGCTTATTATGCAAAAAAGCAAGGGCTAAGCTCCTTAACAACTGAAACTGGAGCAGGGCAGTGGGGAACAGCTATGGCAGAGGCTTGCTCATATTTTGGAATTCCACTTACTGTGTATATGGTAAAAGTTTCGTATCAGCAAAAGCCACATAGGAAATTTGTTATGCAAACGTTTGATGCTAATGTTATAGCTAGTCCAAGCGAGACAACTGATGTAGGAAGAGAAATTATTAAAAATAATCCTGGCACAGGTGGAAGTCTAGGTTGCGCAATATCTGAAGCAGTTGAAACTGCTGTTAAAACACAAAATTGTAGATATGTTCTGGGATCTGTGTTAAATCAGGTATTATTACATCAATCTATTGTTGGTCTCGAAAGTAAAAAAGCTATGGAAATATTGGATGAATATCCGGATATAATTATTGGATGTGCCGGAGGTGGATCTAATCTAGGTGGATTGATATCTCCGTTTATGCAAGATAAAATACAGGGAAAGAGTAATCCTCAAATAATAGCAGTAGAACCAGCATCTTGTCCTTCATTAACTAGAGGCAAATATGTATATGACTTTTGTGACACCGGTAGAGTGACACCTATTGCGAGAATGTATACTTTAGGAAGTGCATTTATGCCATCAGCTAATCATGCAGGTGGCTTAAGATATCACGGAATGTCACCAATATTATCTAAGTTATATCATGATGGTTATATGGAAGCAGTATCAGTTGAGCAAACAAAGGTGTTTGAATCGGCAGTATATTTTGCAAAGCATGAAACAATATTACCGGCTCCCGAATCAGCACATGCTATACATGAGGCAATTAGGCAAGCATTAAAGTGCAAAGAAACAGGAGAGAGCAAAACTATATTATTTGGATTAACAGGGACAGGTTATTTTGATATGTCCGCATATAGTATTTATAATGAAGGAAAAATGAGTGATTATTTTCCTACAGATATAGATCTTAAAAAGAGTTTAGAACAATTACCTGTAATTCCTGGTTACCAAGAATAACTATTAAATATCTAAACAAAAAGAAACTCCCCAAAATGTTGGGGAGCTTCTTATTTTATCTTGTTCTTTTTTATTACCTTAAGCCTTGAAAATTCTTCTCGATCTTTCTCATCTAAAGCATCAGTTATAAATTTTACTGTTTTTTCAAACCTTGGAATCATTATATTCTTCAAGGCGTTAGCCCTTTTTTGTGTTTTTTTTATGGCATCAGCTAATCTGTATACACTGTTTTCTATTTCTGCTAAATCAGCGGTTAACCTTTTAACCTCTATAAATTTTAAATATGCTTCGTCAAGTATAGAGTTAGATGAATAAAGACCATAAGGAACCCCTGAATTTTCATCGTTATTTGATATAGAAA
>CAKSUE010000206.1 GCA_934501135.1 uncultured Eubacteriales bacterium
CTGTAGCATTCCTCAACAGTTTCAAGCTTTAAAATAGCCTCAAATAAGAATTCTACACCTTCTTCTCTTAGTTTAGAAATCATAATTTTCACTCCTAACAATAATATAATAAAACTATTTTTCGAAATAATATTCTATCACACAAAGTTGCAAAAGTAAATACATATATTGATCAATATTGTATGATGTTTTTTAGACTTAATTGTTGAATTTTTCCGACAGCAGACAATAACTCATCGGAATTGCATATATTTACGTTATTTATGTCTATTTTTGTTCATATAGATTACTTTATTTTAAATATACGATATTAAAAAATTGCTTTAGAAACTCCTTCTAAAGTTTATAAATGATAATCTTCGCCCTTATTTTCTACTCTAGCGAATTTTATATATAAGCTCAATGAAAACCCTCAGTTATTAGATATCAACTCTTATACGGCAATTATATGCATTATTTTTTAAATCCAATATAAAAAGGTACGAGATTGTCATTTCGAACTTTTACTCTATGCATTGACTTCTTCAGATATCTTTTCTACTTTTATTTTATTATTTTTTATAATAAACTTCTTATAAATTACATCAACTATTACTGCAATAGCATTATCTCCGGAAACATTTGCAGCAGTACCAAAACTATCTTGAGTTATATAAAGAGCTATTAGCAAGCTAGCAATTGCCCCTTCAGAGCTAATACCAACTATAGGTAAAAAGGGCAATGCCGACATTATAGCACCCCCAGGGGCCCCTGGAGAAGCTACCATTGCAACTCCTAATGCTAGAATTAAAGGTACCATAGTTTTTAGATCGTAAGGCATATCAAATATCATTAAAACGGCTGTTACACAGCTCGTTATAGTTATAATACTTCCAGCCATATGTATAGTTGAACATAGCGGTATAACAAATTCTCTAATCTCTCTAGTAGTTCCATTTTTCTCTGCGCACCCTATATTAACCGGTATACACGCTGCTGACGATTGCGTTCCAACAGCAGCTAAATATCCCGGCACTTGGTTCTTAATTAATTTAAATGGATTCTTTTTAGATAACCCTCCCGCAAATAAAAACATGGCAGTAAGATATAATAAATGCAAACAAACTACAATTATAAAAACTTTCCATAACACAGAGACAATGGCAAATGTTTCACCACTATAAGTCATATTAGCAAAGGTTCCCATAATAAATAACGGAAGCAAAGGAATTATAATTTTATTTAGAACTTTAGTTATTATTTCAGAAAATTCAGAGAAAAAATTATAACATGTATACCCTATTTTATTACCTTTCATAGTGCTAATGCAAAGGCCCATTATAAAAGAAAAAACAAGTGCAGATGTAACATCTAAAATAGGTGGTATACTTATTTCAAAAAATGGCGCCAATTGACCTTCTTCAGGGTTTCCTATTAAAGATAATACGGTAGAGTCTATAAAAGTTGGAAATATGCTTATTGCTACTATAAAGGCTAAAAAACCCGCAATTATTGTAGAAACATATGATAAAGCTGTTGTTATTCCTAAAAGTTTTCCTGCACCTTGCGATAAATCCGCAATACCCATAATTACAAATGCAAGTATCATTAATGGTACAATGAATCTTAAAAATTCGCTAAATAAAGATGCAAATGTAACTGTAATTCTAACAACTGTCACAGGTAAATATGCACCTATTAATATTCCTAAAATTATGCCTATTATAATTTTTGGTATTAAACCAATTTTTTTCATTATATCCTCCAATCAAAACTATAAATTTTATGTAATAATCATAAAAGATAAAATGCCATTTATCTCTATTGAATGCTATCATAACATACGTTTTTTGTCAATTATTAACTCTAATCATAACTTTGCACTTTATATAAAAAGCTTATAAAATTAATAAAAGAAAAACCGCTAACCTTTATTAAATCAGGTTAACGGTTTCATTTTTAATGCATAGCAAACGCCAATATGCATTAAATCTATATTTTCATCTATTTAGATGAAAAGCCTTTATTAAATAAAAGCCTAATAATATTATTACTAATGCATTCCTATATATACTGTAAAATTATTACAAACAATTCTATTTCCAGACTTCTGTATTATCAATTCCAACATCAGAAGCTACAAATACAGGGTCTTTACCCTCTTTTTTCTGTTTACTATAATTTTGCAACGTTTTTATTGCTTTGTTGCCTAATATAACAATAGCTACTATATTTACAATAGCCATCAATCCCATTAATACATCTGCAAGATCCCAAACTGTATTAAAATCAGATTGAGCACCCAAAAACACCGCTACCATACAACTTATTCTAAATATATTTAAAAACAATTTATTATCCTTTATAAACAATATATTAGA
>CAKSUE010000207.1 GCA_934501135.1 uncultured Eubacteriales bacterium
CTGTTAGTGTTGCTCCATGGGAAATATATAAGGATTATATAACATCTGTAACAATAGATGAAGGCATAAAAAAGATTGGAAATGGTTCATTTTTTAATTGTAGAAACTTAACTTCTGTAAATATTCCTAGTAGCATAATGACAATTGGCGATTTTGCCTTTTCAGGTTGCAGTAAGTTAGTTTCGGTAGATATTCCTGATAACCCTTATGAAAATACATGTATTGGAGAAAGTGCATTCTATTTTTGCTACAGTTTAGAGTCTGTAACTGTACATACCAATATGAATTTATACCTGGGTCACCATGCATTTGCTTTGTGTACAGGATTAAAATCATTCACATTTTATGGCAGAGATATAGGTTCTATAGAAGGCTTTAGACATAAAAATACAGAGTTTTCTAAATGTTATGTATTAAATGCAATAAATGTAACTAGTTACAACTGGCGCGGGAGCTTGGATAAGGCTTTTGGCAAGAAGGTAATAATTCAAGACATTGCAATCGATCAAGAACCAGCTCAATATAAAGGTAAGTGTGGACATAATGTGAGTTATTATTTCAATTGTAAAACAGGGGAGCTAACTATTTTTGGCACAGGAACAATGGATGGATACTCAGAATATGATAACTATGCACCATGGGGCTCATATAAAGACGATATAAAATCTGTAATCATAGAAGACGGTGTTACTGATATCGGTAACTATGCTTTTTATGAATGCTATAATTTAAAATCTGTGAAATTTCCAAATAGCCTTAAAAAGATAGGAAATGAAGCTTTTGCTTACTGCAAGGGTTTGCGATCTGTGAAAATTCCTAAAGGAATAAAAGAAATTTATAGTGGTGCTTTTCGTTATAGTGGATTAAAATCTGTGGAAATTCCTAAAAGCCTTAAAGTAATGGGTAGCTATGTATTTTATGGATGCAGTTGTTTAAAATCAGCAAATATCCGTGGAGATATAAGTGTTATTAATGATTATTCTTTTGCTTGCTGTGAGCATCTTAAGAGTGTAACTATTTCTGAAAGTGTAATAACGATTGGCAAACGTGCATTTTATGAATGTAGGAACCTATCATCAATTAAATATAATGGTATTATTCAACCGGAATTCCGCGGAGATGAAGTGTTCTATTGTCCGCAACACGGCAATACAGATTATTTTATACAAACATCTATAACCGTAAAAGTACCTAAAGAATATGCCGGGTCCCAATTTGGTGAATTTAGAGTAACTAAAAAATAAGGTAAATATTAATAATATTTTTATTGATTAAGGTTGTATTTTTGCAATCTCATATGGTGTTGCTTGATACACAAAATAGTTAAGCCAGTTTGAAAACAAAAGATTTGCGTGGCTACTCCATGTTATAATCGGTGTATTCAATGGATCATTATTGGGAAAATAATTTTTGGGGATTAATGGATTTAATCCCCTTTTTACATCCCTGAAGTATTCATTAGCTAAAGTTTCTCTTTGGTATTCAAGATGACCTGTAATAAAAATTTGTCGACCATCTTTATTTGAAATTATAGAGATACCCGATTCTTTAGATTCAGCAATAATTCTCAGATTTTCATTTTTAATCACATCAGATGAATTTATATCAGCATACCTAGAATGTGGCATCGGAAAGAATTCGTCAAATCCTCTTACAATTGGATGGTGTATCTCTATTGTTTTTTGGTTATATATACCTGAAATTTTATTATTAACCAATATTTTGGGAACGGAATAGTGATAATATAATGCTGCTTGCGCTCCCCAACAAATATGAAGTGCAGAGTATACGTTATATTTAGACCACTCCATTATACTGCATAATTCAATCCAATAATCAACTTGTTCAAAATCTAACTTTTCTACTGGAGCACCGGTAACTATCATGCCGTCATATTTACAATATTTTATATCATCAAATGTTTTATAAAATTTGTTTAAATATTCAGAAGATGTGTTTTTAGATTTATGACTTGCCATCTGTAATAACTCTATGTCTACCTGAAGAGGGGTATTGCTTAATAGACGCAATAGATGGGTTTCAGTTTCAGATTTAATAGGCATTAAGTTTAAAATGATAATTTTAACTGGCCGTATGTCTTGAGCTACTGCTTGTTTGTTAGTCATAACAAAAACATTTTCATTTTCCAAAATTTTTTTTGCGGGAAGTGAGTCATCTATTTTAATAGGCATTTCATTCATCTCCTCACATAATAATATATTTAAAATGGTGAAAAATTATATTAATAATTGAAAATTTACTTTGATTAACATCATATTCAAAATAAAATAAAAAAAGGTATTGACAAAAGTAATAGAAATATGATAAGATAACGGAGTCGCATCGAAAGAG
>CAKSUE010000208.1 GCA_934501135.1 uncultured Eubacteriales bacterium
ACATGTCACTAATTTATCACTCTATACAAATTTAAAATACTCCTTCTATAGTTGGTAACATAGTAAATTCATCTTTTCTTTTAAAATAACATAATAATATTATTATTTAAATTAGGGGTTGTTATGTATGAAAAGTGAACATTATAAATTTCAATTAAAACCATTACCATATGACTATTGTGCATTGGAACCATTTATTGATACAGAAACAGTTCGTATACATCATAATAAACATTTAAAGACATATGTTGATAATTTAAATAAAACTTTAGAAAATTATACATGTTTTCATAATTGGTCTTTAGAAAGATTAATTAGAGAAGTTAATAGTTTGCCTATGAAAATAAGAACATCAGTAAGAAATAATGCAGGTGGCGTTTATAATCATAATCTTTATTTTGATATAATGGCACCTAATTTGAATAATGAACCTGTTGGATTATTAAGGGATGCCATAATAAGGGACTTTGAATCTTTTGAAAACTTTAAAAAGAAATTTATACAATCCGGCCTCGATCAATTTGGGTCTGGATATGCTTGGCTTATTGTAACTCGGTGCGGTAAACTTAAGATTGTTAATTCATCCAATCAAGATGTGCCATTTAATTTAAATATTTGTCCTGTACTTCTTGTAGATGTTTGGGAACATGCTTATTATCTTAAGTATCAGAATAGAATAAATGAATATTTAGAAAATTGGTTTAACGTAATTAATTGGGAAAAAGCTGATGAAAATTACACAAAGTGTTTAGAGAAAAAGAATAAATTTTGTCGTTAATAGTAAGAATAAGTATTAAAATTATAGAAGTATAGAAAATTGAAGAAAATAATAGTTTATGCAATAAAAACGGGAACTACTCGAAATTGAGGTTAAATTTATGGATATTAAAAATTTGTTTTATTATGATACAGAAATTGGAAAAATTGGGATAGCAGAAAAAGACAATAAAGTTACTAATATATTTTTGGGAAACTATGTGCTAAAAGACCCAACCAATATTAATGAAACAAATATTATTAAGCTAGCAATGTTACAGATTAAGGAATATTTAAGAACATCATTCAATGTACCTATTAATCCTGTTGGGACTGAGTTTCAATTGTCTGTGTGGGAACAGCTTAAAAAAATACCATATGGTGAAACACGTAGCTATAAACAGATAGCCCAATGTATTGGAAATATTAAAGCCTGTCGTGCAGTTGGTTTAGCTAATAATCGCAATCCTATTGCTATACTAATTCCCTGCCATAGAGTTATAGGCTCTAACGGAAAGTTAGTAGGATATGCAGGAGGATTAAATATTAAAAAATCTCTTTTAAATTTAGAGAGTAATTATTATAAAAAGTTTTTATTTTAATAAACTAATTTTACATATTATAATTAATTAAAAGCATCCTAATATTATATTTGTCTTCTAGAAGGGATGTTTTTATGAGAAGAATTTACAGTGTTTTATTTTCTGTATTGACCATATTTTTATTATCAGCTTGTTCAAATAGTGATAAAAATATGCAAGAGAATGAAAACGATTCTGATTTAATATCTGAAGATACGGTTGAAACAATAGGTTCTTTAATTAAAAATAAGGATATACCTTATGATATTATAGATTCACATTTGCATTATTTTAATTTTATATCAGAAACAGATGGTTTTGATAAATTAGTAAGGAAGATGGATGAATCTGGGGTATCTAAATCGGTGATTTTCGGAACACCTATTATAAAGAGTTGGGATCAAGAAAAAAGACCTGTGTATTATTGGGATACGGATTCCAGTGCATACTATTATTCTGCTACTGATTTTATAATGCTTGAAGAACTTGAAAAACAACCTAAAGAAGTTCAAAATAGATTTTATCCATTTATATGTGGTATAAATCCGCACGATAGAAATTCTCTAGATCATATTAAAAGGGTAATTGAATTGCATCCAAATATGGTTTCAGGCATAGGGGAAATTATGTCAAAACACGACGATTTAACGGCATATACTTATGGTGAAGCCCCTAGGGCGGATGATAAAGCTATGTTGTCGATATATGACTATGCTGCAGAGCAGGGATTTCCAATTTTAATTCATCATAATATAGCATCATCTTATACAAATGAGTTAACGTACGTTAATGAAATGAAAAATGCGTTGGCATATAATAGAGGGGTAAATTTCATTTGGGCACATATAGGGATATCTAGACGTGTTGAAGTTGATGATTTAATAGGAACAGCCAAGACTCTTTTAGATGAAAATCCTAATTTATATTTTGATTTATCTTGGCTTGTATATGATAATTATATTAACATTAGTGTTGAGTCATTAAACAGTTGGGCAGCTCTTATAGAACAGTATCC
>CAKSUE010000209.1 GCA_934501135.1 uncultured Eubacteriales bacterium
GTGCAGTTTTTAAGTCTGGATACGGTGCATCTATTTATAAAGATGAGGTGAAACAGGAGGGAGATAAATTATTATCTGAGATAAATAAAATGAAAATAAGATTAATAATATCGATTATCTTTTTAGTTCCACTTCTGTATATAGCAATGGGGCATATGATTGGGATTCCTATTCCTAACTTTTTGAGTGGGGATAGGAATTCGCTGAATTTTGCACTGGCTCAGCTTATATTATGTTTACCTATTGTAATTGTAAATATAAAATATTTTGTAGTTGGCTTTAAAATGCTTTTTAAACTAACTCCTAATATGGATAGCTTAATTGCTGTTGGATCTACTGCTGCGATAGTATATGGTATTTATGCTATTTTTAATATTTATTTTGGTCTAAAACATAATAATATGCATTTAGTGAATCAATATTCAATGGATTTATATTTTGAATCTGCTGGAACTATAATAACGCTGATAACAGTTGGAAAGTATCTTGAAGCTAGATCAAAGGGAAAAACTTCAGATGCAATAACTAAATTGATTAATTTGTCACCCAAGACTGCAATGGTATTAAGAAACAATAATGAAGTGGAAATTCCAACATCTGAGGTTATAATTGGAGATATTGTTATTGTAAAACCTGGTCAGCAAATACCAGTTGATGGAATTATTGTTGAAGGATTTTCATCTGTAGATGAAGCATATATTACAGGTGAGAGTATACCGGTAGATAAATCTGTTGGAGATAAAGTAACCGGTGCCACTATTAATAAAACAGGATACTTTAAGTTTAAGGCTACTAGAGTTGGAGAAGATACTACATTAGCTCAGATTGTTAAATTAGTGGAAAATGCATCTTCGTCAAAGGCCAAAATTTCCAAACTTGCGGATAGAGTAAGCTATATTTTTGTTCCGGTAGTAATAGTTATTGCTGTTATATCTACAATAATATGGCTTATATTAGGGTATGGAACTGCATTTTCATTATCAATAGGAATTGCTGTACTTGTAATTTCTTGTCCGTGTGCTCTTGGACTTGCTACTCCAACAGCGATAATGGTTGGAACAGGGAAAGCTGCAGAAAATGGCATATTATTTAAGTCTGCAGAAATTTTAGAGACAACCCACAAGATAGATACAATTGTATTAGACAAAACAGGTACAATAACAGAAGGAAAACCAAGGGTAGTTGATGTTATTATTGATGACTCAGTTGCAAGAAAACGATTTTTAGAAACATTGTTTTCTATTGAAAGTAACTCAGACCATCCGCTATCTGAAGCTATAGTTGATTACGCTAATAAAAAAAATACTATGAAATTAGATGTAGATAACTTTAATTATATACCTGGAAATGGTATTGAAGCGGTTATAGACGGAAATAAATATTATTCAGGCAACCTCAAATTGATGATTAAGAATAATATAGACATTAATGGATATGATCAGAAATCTGAACATTATTTAAGTGAAGGCAAAATAGTTATTTATCTTTCTGATAATAAAAAGGTTTTGGGGATAGTTGTAATTTCAGATATGATAAAACCTACAAGTAAAGAAGCAATAAGTAAATTACGTAATAATAAAATTCAGGTTTATATGTTAACTGGAGACAACAGCAAAACAGCATATGCTATAAAGAGTGAGTTAGATATAGAGAATGTATTAGCAGAAGTTATGCCCCAAGATAAAGAAAGTGAAGTTAAAAAACTGCAGGAAAAGGGATATAAAGTAGCAATGGTTGGAGACGGTATAAATGATGCGCCTGCATTAGTAAGATCAGATGTTGGTATAGCTTTAGGTGCAGGAACCGATGTAGCTATTGAGTCAGCTGATATTATACTTATAAGAAATGACCTCATGGATGTTATTAAATCTATAGATGTTAGTAAATATACCATAAGAAATATAAAACAAAATCTATTTTGGGCTTTCTTTTATAATGTGTTAGGTATTCCACTTGCAGCAGGAGTCCTATTTTTACCGTTTGGAATTACACTAAATCCAATGTTTGCTGCAGCGGCTATGAGTTTAAGCTCTGTTTGCGTAGTATTAAATGCTTTAAGGCTGAGAAGAATTAAGTTATAAGTAAAAACAGTAGTTAATATTGTATTGCTTGATTAGACTATTAATAAATTGTACTTCTTAATGGATATAATATTTGCTAGAAGTACTGAAAATGACTGGAGAGTCTTGTAGTATATACTGAATTGAAAGTAGGTATATTTACAGATTCTCCATTTTATTTATAAGAAATAATAAGTTTAATTTGTGTCTGCAATGTTAAATGTTTATAAAATAATATAAACACACTTGGAATAGATTAGCAAATATGCTATAATTCTATTGTGGATTGA
>CAKSUE010000210.1 GCA_934501135.1 uncultured Eubacteriales bacterium
CATCAGTATCTTCTCTTAATATGGAACGTCCTTTTTCCGTTTGCTCTGAGTTAAATATTCTACTAATATATGTAGCTCCTGAATCTGCTCTTAGGTCTATTATGGCCTCGTTTGTTTCGTTATTAGGTCGCTGAATGGTTAAGCCATAACCATATTCATCTATTTTATCTTCATTTCTACCTTTTCCTCCAATCAGCGATGAGCCATCAACAATTACATGGGGCCATACATCAAATATTGAAGCACCAGTTTCTATTATTGGCATTTCAACTGCATTTCCAGCAGGCTTTTTCTCTACAGGTTTATTGCCACCAACAATAACCATCTTAGTAAGCTTAATAGTAGAATCCACTCCTATATCTTTAAGACTACCAGAAGTAACACTTTGAGTCATCATGCTGCCTAATTGCAGAGCTGTTAATCCATCAACGTTAGAACAATTTATTTTTCCATTTTTTATTTCCACCTTACCCGGACCCCTATGAGACTCCTTTCCTCCCACCAATATTAGATTTGTAGCTCCACTACTTTTCTCATTAAAATCTGATGCCGATGATATAGTATATCCATTTAAATTTATAATAAATGATGAAAGTTTGTCAGGAAACTTTTCACTAGTTAAGCGTATTGGCTTAGTTAAAGTTACATTTTGCTTTAAAGTTACTGTATATATGTTATTGTTAAATTTCGTCATTCCTACTGTTGTATTCTTTGTAACTTTTTCCGACTCCGCAAAATTCATGCCGCCTAAAAATCTCACTAAGGAGTCACCATTATCGGCTACATTTTCCGCGGTTCCTGCAGTTACTCTTAATCCTGTTAATATCCCTGATAATGATAATTCTTGGTTAGATTCCTGCTGTTCAGCAATTATTCTTTTTATGCTTAATTTCAATGGAATATAGATTTTTGCAATATCAGTATCAGATATTCTTATAGTTTCAACATCTGCATCTTCTATATATAAACCAAATGATCCAGGATCTTCACTGTTGCATAAAAGCTGTGAAGTCTCTATATTTACACTTGAATTGGAATCTGTTATGTCAATATAAACCGCATTTGAGCCTGCGTCAGCTGACGAATTTTTGGCTTCAACTTCTAAATCAGATAATGTGACAATACCTTTAATTATATTTATTCCGTTATGGCCATCAGACGATACAATTTTTCCATTAAATATATTAATCACTGAATTTTCTGCGTCGGAGCAATTAATATTGAATGCTGTAATTGTAGAATCTGCTTCTATTGTTTTTTCGTTTAAATCTACGTTAATACTTTCATCTATATTTAATGGCTCAGTTAATTTTATATCTTGTAGTAGTTTGATTGTATTTGTATAATCATCAACTTCTACTAACCCCTCGCCACCAAGTAATTTCTGAATTTCATAAATAGATTTATTGGACTCATCTGTATTTGCGTAACTTGTAAATATGCCTACATACATAGTATACATAAAAACACTTACTAACAGCAGAATAGATAAAGCCCTCATTCCGAACTTATACATAGCCATACCTCCTACAATTAAATTGAAGTCATTTTACATCTAAGGTTAGTTTTACATTTGCACCATTCAATTGAGTTAAAGTATCATCCATTCTATAACATTCATAAGCTAAAAAGGAATTTTCATAGGTTCCTGCTTCAATTTCTTGTTTTAGTGTTATGTTATATAATCCTTTTCCAGGTTGGACCATGTCAGACCTATATATATTTGTTCCATCAGGTAAATATAATGAAATAACAAAATAGCAGTTGTTTTGCTCAGGATTTTCAAATGATACAGATTGATCAAGCTGGTTTGCTTTTAAACTAATTGATTTATATCCCGGTATTGCTATTCCACCCGATGAAGAAGTTTCTTCTGTATCTTTACGACCTTCCCAATCTACTGCATTTGCATCAATAGTAGGTGTTAATATATCCTTAATGGTATTAAAGTTCGTAGCAAATAATACAGCTAAAACTATAAAAACAATCGACGCTATAATAGTTATCATCGGTTTTTTATTTGTTTTCTTAAAACGTGACATACAAACTCTCCTAATCTCATTAAAAGTTCGCTTTATTTTTTAGATACTCCTTTTATCTATTTTTTAAACGTTTAATGCAAAAGTACAATTGAGTTTAATAATAAAATACAAAATTCATTAAATAATTACATTTAGCTCTAAAAAATAACAATGTGCCTATTGAACCAGTATTTAAAAATAATAAAATAAGTATAAGTTTTTTAATTTAATTACTATAATTAAAAATCAACTAAATTTTTTAACATTTTATTACATATTAATACAATCTTTTGCCGATGTATAAATAATATCACAACTAATCC
>CAKSUE010000211.1 GCA_934501135.1 uncultured Eubacteriales bacterium
ACGATACCGTTCGTGTCGTATCCGACCAGATTGGAACACCAACCTACACTTATGATTTAGCAAGACTTCTTGTAGATATGATTGACACTGATAAATATGGCTATTATCATGCCACAAACGAAGGTGGCTATATTTCCTGGTATGACTTTACCTGTGAAATCTTTAAACAGGCAGGTTATACCACAAATGTAGTGCCTGTAACAACAGAAGAATATGGCTTATCAAAAGCAGCTCGACCATTTAATAGCAGATTAGATAAATCAAAACTTGTAGAAGCTGGTTTTACCCCGTTGCCAACATGGCAGGATGCGTTAAGCAGATATTTAAAAGAAATCGAATATTAGAAATTTAAGATAAAGAAGGAAGTAAGAAAAATGGGACAGATAAAAGTAACAAAAGCACCAATTGAAGGATTATATGTAATCGAGCCAACCGTTCACGGAGATGACCGTGGATATTTTATGGAGACATACAACCTTAATGATATGAAGGAAGCAGGACTTGATATGGATTTTGTACAGGATAATCAGAGCATGAGTACAAAAGGTGTGTTACGAGGACTTCATTTTCAGAAACAATATCCACAGGGAAAACTAGTAAGAGTCATTAAAGGACGTGTTTTTGATGTGGCTGTAGATTTACGTTCCGATAGTAAAACATATGGACAGTGGTATGGTGTAGAACTTACTGAAGAAAATAAAAAACAATTTTATATTTCCGAGGGATTTGCACATGGTTTTTTGGTATTAAGTGATACTGCAGAATTCTGTTATAAGTGTACTGATTTCTACCATCCGGGTGATGAAGGTGGGCTTGCATGGAATGACCCTGAAATAGGAATTGAATGGCCAGAGTTAATCGGCAAATATATTGGAACGGCTTCAGCAGAGGGATATGTATTAGCAGATGGTACAAGGCTTAATTTATCTGAGAAGGATCAAAAGTGGGTCGGACTAAAGGACACATTTAAATTTTAAAAACTTGTTATTAATAGATACATTATGTGGGAGAAAATATGAGCAAAGTAATTTTAGATAATAAAAATATATTAGTAACTGGAGCGGCAGGCTTTATTGGTTCAAACTTAGTAAAAAGAATTTGTAAAGAAGTTCCATCAGCTAGGGTGATAGGAATTGATAGTGTGAATGATTATTATGACGTAGCATTAAAAGAATTTCGACTAAATGAATTATCAAAATATGAATCATTTACATTTATTAAAGGGAATATCGCAAATAAAGAATTAATTACAGAGATTTTTGCAAAATATAAACCGGCCGTAGTTGTAAACCTTGCAGCACAGGCAGGTGTTCGTTATTCTATTACGAATCCAGATGCATATGTGGAAGCAAACCTTATTGGATTCTATAACATTTTAGAAGCATGCCGTCATTCTTATGATGATGGAGAGATAGGTGTAGAGCATTTAGTATATGCAAGTTCTTCAAGTGTTTATGGCTCTAATAAAAAAGTTCCATATAGTACAGAAGATAAGGTCGATAATCCAGTTAGTCTTTATGCGGCAACAAAGAAAAGTAATGAGTTAATGGCACATGCTTATTCTAAACTGTATAATATTCCATCAACTGGACTCAGATTCTTTACAGTTTATGGACCAGCAGGACGCCCAGATATGGCATATTTCGGATTTACTAATAAATTAAAGAATAATGAAACGATTAAGATTTTCAATTATGGAAATTGTAAACGTGATTTTACCTATGTGGATGATATTGTAGAGGGTGTTGTTCGTGTTATGAAAAAGGCTCCAGATAAAAAGAATGGGGAAGATGGATTACCGTTACCACCATACAAAGTTTATAATATTGGAAATAATAATCCAGAGAATCTGTTAGACTTTGTGCAGATTTTAAGTGAAGAATTAGTTAAAGCAGGAGTTCTTCCAGAAGATTATGATTTTGATGCACATAAAGAACTGGTACCAATGCAACCGGGAGATGTTCCAGTAACATATGCAGACACGAGTGCATTAGAGAAAGATTTTGGATATAAGCCAAGTACAAGTCTTCGGGAAGGATTACGAAAGTTTGCAGAGTGGTATGTAGAATTTTATAAATAAGAGGGAAAGAGAATTATGAGAGAATTTAAAGATTTAAAGATTGCCGTTGCAGGAACTGGTTACGTTGGTTTATCTATTGCTACTTTATTAAGCCAGCATCATCAGGTTACAGCAGTAGATATTATTCCAGAAAAAGTAGATTTAATTAATAATAAAAAATCTCCAATTCAGGATGAATATATTGAAAAATATTTAGCTGAGAAGGATCTAAATTTAACAGCAACACTGGATGCCAAAGAAGCTTACAGTGATGC
>CAKSUE010000212.1 GCA_934501135.1 uncultured Eubacteriales bacterium
ACCTTTGCCGGTTTTACAATCAACATCGATAGCAATTATGCCTTTACTTTTATAATATTTTATCCATTTTGTTGTTTGTTCTGGATCTGCCATATCACACTTATTTAATAATATAATTCTAGGCTTAGATTTTATTATTTTGTCCAACTCAGGGTTCCTACTGCTTATAGGTACTCTTGCATCAATAATTTCGGCAACTACATCGACCAACTTTATATCCTGTTCGATTTTTCTTTTGGTCTTTGTCATGTGTCCCGGGAACCACTGAATCGGGATCGTATTACTACTCTCATTATTATTCAAACTTTTTTCTTCCTTTAAATATAACATAATTTAATTTTGATTTTTTATATAATTTTCTATTAATGGAATTCTTTTTTTATCTTTTTCTCTATTGCTAAGTTCACATTTATCCATTCTTGTTTTCATAAATACTTATATTTCCACTAATGTTGTTTTTAATTTCACTCATAAAACCTTAGATCTTTCCTATTCTATCAAAGGGTTTAACAATAAATTCAGCTTTTCCAATTATTTGGTCTTCCGAAATCAACCCTACTTTATATGATCTACTGTCACTTGAATGGTTTCGGTTATCACCCATAACAAATACATATCCTTCAGGAATAACATTTGGAATTTCCCCACCTTCTTTTAGCCTAGTGGGTTCTTTAATATACGGTTCGTCAAGGACAACACCGTCAACAGTAACCTCTCCGGTATCAAAATTAATATCAAAAGTTTGACCGCTCGTTGCGATAATTCTTTTGATAATGATATGTTCATCTAATCCCCAAACAGGTCCTACAACAACAATATCTCCATTAGAAGGTTTATAGAAAAGATTTCTAACTATTAATTTATCGCCATGAAAAAGGGTGTTTTCCATTGAAATTCCATTAACCGTCACTAATCTAAACACAAAAGTAAGTATCAATATCGAGATTATCAACGCTGGAATTAAAGACTCTACCCATTCAAAGCACGATTTTGTAAACTCTGTTCTCTCTATTTGCTCGTTCATTTCCTCTTTATTATTATCTTCCATCTTAAATACCTCCTATAAAAATATTATTTTAGTGTATTTTACCTATTCTATTAAACGGTGAAATAATAAATTTCGCCTTACCTAGAATATCTGACTCATTAATCAGACCTACATCATAGTATCTGCTATCATGCGAATCATCTCTGTTATCTCCCATTACAAACACATATCCTTTAGGAATAATTTGGGGTATTTCTATGTCTCCACGCTTTGTCGTAAGATTTTTAATATATGGTTCGTATATTTCTTCTCCATTAACAAATACACTTCCGGTATTAAAATCTATATTTAATGTTTGCCCTCCAGTAGCAACAACCCTTTTTATAATTGGTTTATCGTAATGCTGCCCACGGCTAATAACAACTACATCCTTATTAGAAGGAGTATAAAATAAACTAGCTACAATTAGCTTATCACCATCCTCCAAAGTATCAAGCATTGAAGTTCCCGAAACGTTCACTAATCTAATTATAAAAGTAAGAATCAAAACAGATGATATTAATGCAACGATTATTGATTCAATGCATTCAAAGAAAACTTTTATAGATCTGGACCTATATATAACTTGATCCGTAGAATAACCTTCATAATACCTCAAAAGAACACTCCCATTACTTCGTTAAATAGCAAAAAAGGGACTAACGTCCCTTATAATTACCTAGCGAATTTGCTCTTTAACTTTAGCGGCCTTTCCAACTCTTCCACGTAAATAATATAACTTACTTCTACGTACACGGCCCTTTCTAATAACATCAACACCCTGTACATTTGGGGAATGAATAGGAAATACTCTTTCAACACCTACACCATAAGATACACGTCTTACTGTAAATGTTTCTGCAACTCCGCTTCCTTTGCGCGCAATAACTGTCCCTTCGAACATCTGGATTCTTTCTCTTTCGCCTTCTCTAATATTTACGTGTACTCTTACAGTATCACCAATATTAAATTCAGGTAATTCTTTCTTAATAGAATCTTCTGCAATAATTTTTAACGCGTTCATTTTTTCCTCCTAAAAATTCAGGCATTCATACAGCAAAATATGCAGCAGAGGACTGCCAGCTCTAATGTCTCGGTATAACCGGGCATCAGACCCCATCGGTTAAGCCAATAGCATCCAAATGCTTCTATATAATACCATAATCTTAAAGAAGTTTCAATATCTTTTTTATATTTTATCACATTTTTAATTTGTTACACATATTTAAGTATGATATAATATTTTTGTTAATTCTTAGGAGGGATATAATTGAAAAAAGTTGAAATATATACAGACGGTGCT
>CAKSUE010000213.1 GCA_934501135.1 uncultured Eubacteriales bacterium
TGTCTCCATTACTTGCTTTTTCAACTAGAGAAGAAAATCTTCCAGCAGATTTTGCACCATGCATAGATATTTCTACACCATCTGGGTTTATGCAAGGGACTATAATTACACCTCTATGCTTTAAAAATTCTGATATATTAATATCTGATATGGGGGTTTTTTTAGTTACAGCTTCGGCTATCTCTCTAACAAAATGGAGGAGCAGAAGAGATGTAAGCCATTCCATTCCATGAAAAGCACCGGCCAATAATACTTGGTTAACAGGATTACCGATCTGAATATAATCTATGTTTCGAAAACACAGACTTTGAGAAAGACTACCGTGATTTAAAAAGGTATATTTATTTATCAAGTCATTAATAATTTTATTCCTGTATTTGGTGTCTGGAAGTTTGTAGTCGAAAGAATTTGTAATCATTATTTCACTCCCCTTGAAAATTTTACCTTTTAATTATATTATATATTCTTGTATGATATAAAATTACTGTTATTTTGTAAGTCTGAAATTTTATCTAATAGGAGATGGTCTTTTGAATTTAATAGAGAAAACACTTGAAAGTAAAGAAATTCTCAATGGTAAAGTTATAAATGTGTTGGTTGATAAAATTCTATTACCTAATGGTAAAGAAGCATCGAGGGAGGTTGTGTCGCATCCGGGAGGAGTTTGTATTGCCGCGTTGACACCAAAAAATGAACTGATGTTTGTTAAACAGTTTAGGTATCCATATAAGGAAGTGATTCTTGAACTTCCGGCAGGAAAACTTGAACCGGGACAAAATCCACTTGAAAACGGAATACGTGAACTGAAAGAAGAAGTAGGGGCTTGTGCGAAAGATTATGTATCATTGGGAAAGTTATATCCTAGTCCAGGATATTGTGGGGAAATAATTCATATGTTTTTTTGTAAAGTAACTGATATTGGCGAAACAAATCCGGATGAAGATGAATTTTTAGATGTAATAAAGATTCCAATAAAAAAAGCAGTAGAGATGGTCTTAAATAATGAGATACCAGACGCAAAGAGCCAGACGGCAATTTTAAAAGCTTACCTGCTTTTGAAAGAAGGGAAAATATAAATTATAAAGAAAAAAGACAGGGTTTCCTGTCTTTTTTACTGAGTATAATTATTAAAATAACTTAAATATCCAAAGTATTAGTCCATATAATATAGATGCATTTATTCCGAACACTAAGACTGGTCCAGCTATTATAAACATTTTAGAGCCTATTCCCATTATATGTCCCTCACTCTTGAATTCAATAGCAGGCGAGACAATTGCGTTTGCAAAACCGGTGATTGGAACTAAACTACCTGCTCCAGCGTGCTTAGCTATGTTATCATAAACACCTAAAGCTGTTAAGAACGCCCCGAGGAATACAAGTGTTACGGAAACTGCAGCTCGTGCCTCTTTTACTTCAAGACCTAAGTTTGAATAGATAGTTAAACATACCTGACCTATGGTACATATTAATCCTCCAAACAAAAATGCCATAATCATATTTTTAAATATTTTACTGTTTGGGGAGGCTTTGTCGGTCATATTAGAATACTCTTTCTGAGATATCTTCAAGATTACCACTCCTTTTCAGGAGTATTTTTCCTCAAAAGTATTATATTATTCAGCAAGGTGCTACAAAGCCGATTTTTCTCATAGCTTTTGATAAAGTTTTTCTAGATATTTTTAAAGCCATTTCACCAGCTTCTTTGTAGCATGATTCTAAATATGATTTATCTCCTATATATTCTTTGAACCTTTCTTGAATAGGTCTTAAGTGTTCTATAACAGCTTCTCCAACTGCTGTTTTAAAATCACCATATCCTTTGCAATCAAACTCTAATTCAATGTCATCAAAAGATTTACCTGTAACTGCAGAGTATATTGTAATTAAATTGTTTATACCATCCTTACCTTCAGAGTATTTCACAACTGAATCTGAGTCTGTTATAGCTCTTTTGAATTTTTTTAATATAACCTCAGGCTTATCCAGCACAGCTACCCAAGCGTTCAAATTAGCATCTGATTTAGACATTTTCTTTTTGGGATCTTGAAGTGACATTATTTTTGCGCCTGTTTTTGGGATGTACGGTTCTGGCAATTTAAATGTCTCACTATATGTACTGTTAAATCTCTGAGCAATATTCCTTGCTAATTCCAAATGTTGCTTTTGGTCTGCACCAACAGGTACCATATCTGTCTGGTATAATAATATATCCGCTGCCATTAAGGATGGATAAGTGAATAACCCTGCATTAATATTGTCAGCGTGAGATAAAGATTTATCTTTAAACTGTGTCATGCGTGAAAGTTCACCAA